>JAGYLL010000002.1 GCA_018401135.1 Candidatus Moraniibacteriota bacterium
ATACGACAAAAATAAATAAAGAAGATTCTATTCGATATGAGTCCTCTCAAGTAAGAAATGGAAATTTAGAGATAGTGGTTTCTGGGGTGGGACAGGTTCATCCTAGAGAACAAGTAGCACTTAGCTCTGTTGCAGCTGGGGAGGCTATTGATGTTATTCAAGTTTATATAGAAAATAATCAAGAGGTTTCTAGGGGCGATCTTTTGGTATCCCTTGATTCTCGTGAAGCAATTCGGAATGTAGATGAAGCAAAAATTGGATTAAAAAATGCTCAGATTCAACTTGATCAAATAGAAGAAGCATATGACACAAAAACAGAAGAAGACCGAAGAGAAAGACAACTTAAGGAACTCTCTGTTAAATCAAAAATAAATGACTTAAATCAAGCACAAGAAGATCTTTCCGAATACCAAATAAGGGCTCCTATTGACGGAATCATTACCGACCTTGCTATAAGTGGGGGGGATAGTATTTCTCGAAATGATATCTTCGCATCTATTATTACTAAGGAAAATAAAGTATTAATTGATCTTAATGAAGTAGATGCTTTGCGTGTTGAGGTTGGAAATCATGCAATTCTTACTTTTGATGCTTTGCCAAATGTCGAAATCTCAGGAAAAGTCTCTCGTGTAAATACAATTGGCGTAATTGATCAAGGTGTAGTGAGCTACGAAATAGAGATTTCTCTTGATGAAAATAATGAAAAACTTCGACCAGGAATGAGTGTCAATGCCGAGATTATAACACAAGATCTTAAAGATATTCTCATTGTTCCAAATAGTGCTATTAAAGGATTTGGTAGAGATGCTTATGTTGAAATAATTGACCAAAAAAATGAAATTATAAAAAAACCTATACAAGTTGGCGTATCTAATGATTTTTACACACAAGTTCTTGAAGGAATCATTCAAGGGGAAAAGGTTATTACGGGAACAATTGCGAATAAAATAGACGTTTCAAAAGAAGAAAACCAAAGTATCTTTGGAGATATGCGAATACCAGGAACTGGTAGCGGGGGGAGATAATTTCGTTACAAAAAAACTGTATGATTTCTTGTAAGAATCTTACTAAAATATATAACATTGGGAAAAATGAGACACTTGCTCTTGATGATGTAAGTTTTGAAATAACCAAGGGAGAATTTGTTGCTATAATGGGACCAAGTGGTTCGGGAAAATCAACACTTATGCATATAATAGGAGCGCTTGATATTCCAACTAAAGGAAGCTACTTATTAGAAGGAAAAGACGTTTCTCAAATGACTCAAAGAGAATTAGCAAAACTTCGTTGTGAAAAAATAGGATTTGTTTTTCAGTCTTTTAACCTTCTTAAACGAACAAGTGTCATGAGAAATGTTATGCTTCCACTTATTTACTCTAAAGTTCCACCAAAATATAGGGAGGATATGGCAAAAAAAGTTCTTAATAGTGTTCATATTAAAGCTGAAAAATGGGAGAATCTTTCAAATGAACTCTCAGGGGGTCAAATGCAAAGAGTCGCTATTGCAAGAGCTCTTATAAATAATCCCTCTCTTATACTTGCAGATGAGCCCACAGGTAATCTGGATAGTAAAACGGGAGATGTTGTCTTGCATATGTTTCGAGAACTCAATGAAAAACAAGGGCACACTATTATTCTTATTACACATGAAAAAGAAATTGCCAAACAAGCAAAACGAGTGATCACTATAAAAGATGGTAAACTTTTAGATGATACTAAAATATAAACTTTTATGCTTTTACGAGATATTTTTATAGAAACTTATACAGCTATTACTGTGAATAAATCAAGAACTGCATTAACCATCCTAGGTATCGTCATAGGTATTGGAAGTGTCATTATTATGGTAGCTGTCGGTCGAGGAGCTCAAAGTGACATACAGGAAAAAATTGAGTCTATAGGTTCCAATCTTTTAACGATTCAACCTGGAGCAATGCGAGGTTTTGGACCTGTTTCAAGTAGCTCAAATGCTGATTCTCTCACACAAGAAGATATAGAAGCTCTAAAAGAAAAATCTTCCTATATAACATATATAGCACCTCAAGTTTCTGGAAAATATCAGATTATTTCTGGAAATGAAAATATTAATGTCTCGGTGCTTGGCACAACAAGTGAATACGCATATGTTCGTGGAGTAGATCTTTTATATGGAACTTTTCTTTCTTCTGTGGATGACCAAAGATTTTCTCGAACAGTAGTTTTGGGATTTGATTCATCGGTGGATTTATTTGGTGAGAGTGTGAATCCTATAGGACAGAAAATTCGCATAAAAGGAATTAATTTTACTATTATTGGAGTAAAATCTCAATCAGGGGTAGACGATGCAACTCTTTATGTTCCACTTAAAACAATGCAACAATATTTAGTGGGAAACAACTCTCTTTCAGTTATAGATGTTTCTGTGAATGATTCTGAAAATATGAGTCTTGCTGAAGAAGAAATTACAGAAATATTATTAGATTCTCATGGAATAAAAGATATAGAATCCGCTGACTTTAGAATAAGAAATCAAGCTGAAATTGTGCAAACAGCTTCTAGTATAACAGAAACATTTACTTTTCTCTTGGGTGCTGTAGCAAGTATCTCACTTCTTGTTGGAGGTATTGGAATTATGAATATGATGCTTACTAGCGTAACTGAAAGAACTCGTGAAATAGGACTGCGTAAATCTTTAGGTGCTACTGTTGGAGATATTCGCATACAGTTTCTTCTTGAGGCAATAACTCTTACTGTTCTTGGTGGATTTTTAGGTGTTTTTTCAGGAATAGGAATTTCGTGGATACTTATTGATAAATTTAATATTTCCACAGAAGTCTCTCTTCTCTCAGTGTTTATTTCTTGTGGTGTTTCGGTTGGAATTGGTATTATATTTGGGATTTATCCCGCATGGAGAGCCTCAAAACTTAATCCAATAGTAGCCTTGCGCTATGAATAATTAGTTGTATTTTTTTCCTGTAAAGTTTCTCTAGATTGATTTATAATAAGAAATTTTTGAAATGCAAAAAGAAGTAGTATTTACTATGTTTTTAATCGTGTCAATAAAAGAGTAAAAATTTTAAAAAAATAAAAAAGGTATCTAATATTTTTCTCAAAAATTGGATAAGAAAATATTTCGTGGTAGTCTACAGAGTATGAATGAACAAGAAAAAGAAATGCAGGCTTTGGGTTGGAATGCTTTTTTTGAGGCGTATCGAGAAGAGCTCGGATGGTCTTTTGTAAACATTGCTAGAGTTATTGCTCAACAGAGGGAATCGTATACCGTGAGAAATATACAAGGAGAATATAGAGCCAAGATAATGGGGAAGCATATCTTTAAAGCATCTTCTCGAGAAGATTTCCCTTCTGTGGGAGACTGGGTAGAAATCTCTCTTTTGGACAAAGATCAAGTAATAATTCACTCTATTCTTCCAAGAAAAACCGTTATAAAGAGAAAATATAATAATACAGATGAAACACAAGTTATAGCAACGAACATTGACATTGCTTTTATCGTTGAAACGGTTGATAGGGATTATAATCTCAATCGTCTTGAACGATATATTACCTTGGCATATGAGGGAGGAACACCATCTATTATTGTTCTTAATAAAATAGATCTCCTTTCCCAAGAAGAGCTTGATATAAGGATAGCGCATATACAAGAACGGTTTAAAGAAAACCCTCTTCTTTTGACGAGCACCTTGGCAAATAAGGGATTAGATTCATTACGAAGTTCTATTACAAGGGGAAAAACATATTGTTTTCTCGGCTCTTCTGGCGTGGGGAAATCCTCTCTTATCAATGCTTTATTAGATGAGAAAGAAATAGAAGTAAGAGAAATAGGCACACACTCAGGGAGGGGAAAACACACAACAACATCGAGAACGATGTATTTCTTGCCTAGTGGAGGAATAGTTATAGATAATCCTGGAATGCGAGAAGTTGGATTACCTGATGCTCAAGTTGGTATAGAAAATGCATTTGATGAGATACTTACTCTTGCGAAAAAATGTGAATTTAGAGATTGCAGACATATTCATGAGCCTCATTGTGAGGTATTATATGCTTTAAAAAAAGGGATGCTTTATAAAAAAACATACGAAAATTATATTACTCTGAAACGAGAGTCTGATCACTATGAGATGACACAAGGTGAAAAAAAGAAAAAAGAACGAGATTTTGGAAAGCTCAAGAAAACAGCAAAGAAAGATTTTAAAAAGTATAAACATAAACAGTACGGTGAGTAAACCGAAACCTTATTGTATGTTTGAATAGCTTTTGTTATACTTGTGCCCAAGCGATGCGAAGCTGTGTTTCCGGTACTTACTTCGGAGATCTTAATGACCATTTTGGTGGTAGCGTCGCATCGCTTTTTTCTTTTTTAAAAAGAGTTGGTTTTTAGAGTTAGAGAGAAATTTTTTATGAATAAACGCTATAGTATATATACCATCACTCTTTGTATAGGAATTCTCTTTTTTTCTTTGGTAGGAATGACATTTTCTGGAGAAAAACAAAAGGTCCAAGAGGGAGTATCTTTTCAAAAAATACAAGAGAGCACACCTTCTCTCGAGAAGGAGTCGTCGAGCGCATCGATAGTGTTTACAGGAGATGTGATGCTTGATAGGTATATTCGTACAGTTGCAAGAAAAATTGGTTATACGTCTCTCCTTGAAGATAGTAAGAATATTCTCAAGGAAAGTGATGGTGTGGTGATAAATCTTGAAGGACCTATAACGGACGCCCCTTCCAGATCTGAAGGGAGTGTTATTGGTTCTCGTGATAATTATTATTTTACCTTTGAACCAAAAAGCATAGACTTTCTTCTTGAAAATAATATAAATATTATCCATATAGGAAATAATCACATAAATAATTTTGGTCTAGAGGGCATTGTTCAAACACAAGATTATTTAAAGCAACATTCTTTGGAGTACTTCGGTGCTGTGAATATTTTGCCAGAAAAAATAGTTCTCCGAAAAACTTTACAGGGCATACAATTTTCGTTTGTGAGCTATAATCAATTCTCATCAATTTCTGGAGATCAGATAGTTCTTACTATAGAAAAAGAAAAAGAAGTATCAGATTTTGTCGTTGTCTATACCCATTGGGGACAAGAATACAAAACCACTTCTGATCAAAAACAAAAAGAGCTTGCTCATAGATTTATTGATGCGGGGGCCGATGTTATTATAGGTTCGCATCCACACGTAATCCAAGAAAAAGAAGTATATAAAGGAAAAACAATATACTATTCTTTGGGAAATTTTATCTTTGATCAATATTTCGATGCTTCTGTGAGAAAGGGTCTTGTGGTAAAAGCTACGTTTGATGCCAAAGAATCCTCGATTGTGTTTGAGGAATTTATAGCAGACATTTCTTCACAGGGAATAACGAAATTGTAAAAATATTTGATAGAAAGGGCAAAATGTGCTATACTTGAAAAAGTGCAGAGAAAAACCACTCGCTTCTGTTTTTTGAGCATAGATGAAGACGGGTGAAAACCGTTTTTTTTATTGAATAAAAAATAATATATTAAAAACAAAAATATGTCAGAGAAAAAAGAGCTACGAGTTATACAATATGGTTGTGGAAAAATGGGTAAATATTTTTTGCGATACCTTTATGAGAAAGGAGCAAAAATTGTAGGAGCCATTGATAGTAATCCTGAGTTAACGGGAAAAGACATTTCGGAACTTATTGGATGCTCTGAAAAGCTTGGGATACTTATTGAAAATGACGCAGAAAAAGTATTTCGAGAAAATAAAGCCGATGTAGCTATTATAGCCATTGCTAGTTTGATGGAAGATATGGAGCCACACTTTCAACGAGCTGCTCGTTACGGAGTTAATGCTATAAGTACATGTGAAGAGGCTTTTTACCCGATAAATACTGCCAAAGAAATAACCGAAAAATTGGACTTCCTGGCAAAAGAAAAAGGGTGTACTTTGACGGGATCGGGATACCAAGATGTTTTTTGGGGAAATCTTATTGACGTATTAGCTGGAGCGACACACACCATCACCAAAATTGAAGGTATTACGAGTTATAACGTTGAAGATTATGGTATTGCTCTTGCAAATGTGCATGGTGTGGGATTGAGTCTGGAAGCATTTGATAAGGAAATTACCAAAAACGATTCACTTCCTTCTTATGTATGGAATTCTAGTGAGTGGCTTTGTGAGAGATTGGGACTTACTATAACATCAATTGATCAAAAGCTCGTACCAACAACACACAGTGAGGATATATATTCCAAAACATTAGAAAAAAATATTCCAGCAGGATATGCAACGGGGATGACGGCTGTCGTTACGGTAAAAACCAAAGAAGGAACGGAGATTGAGGTTAAATGTGTCGGTAAAGTTTATGCACCAGGAGAGGTTGATTGTAATGACTGGAATATACTAGGAGAGCCTAATACCAGCGTAATTATTCATCAACCAGCCACGGTAGAATTAACGTGTGCAACTATAGTGAATAGACTCCCTGAATTGGTAGATGCTCCCTCAGGTTTTATTCCAACGAGTCGACTGCATTCAGCTCGATATCGAGTTTCTCTTTAACTATACAAAAAAGATTTTACTTTAGGAGAAAAGAGTACAAGATAGTATTTGAGTGTTTTGTGGCAAATATTTTTCCTCAAGGAATAAAGAGATTCTAATTCTATATTTATCTTTTTTTCCTGCTAAATGTAAACTATATTGACTTTTTTTGATGTAAGCTTATTCTTTAAAAAGAAACTCTTAGTTAAGAGGAGTTCTTTTGTGAAAAAGAAAAGAAGGCGCATACAAGTTACGTGTTGGTGTTCAGTGTATACCTTTCCCCATAGAATCGGAGGGGGGAGATGTCAGGGTATTTTATGGGCGCAATCGTATAGGGAGGTAGATGGAAAATGCTGTAAGCATTGTAATAATGATTATGCAGAGAATTGTGATGTAGCAGATGGAAGAGAAAACATTGCCTATTGTCAGGCAATACAAGAATTTCTTTTACACCCACCTTCTTTGCGATTACCTATAGCTATCGATATCCTTATAGAAGAAAAGTACGAAATGTGGTATCAGGAAGAAGAGCTTTGATGTTTGGCTATAATGGCTAGGCATTTTTTATAAAAATTTTCTAAGTACCATGCATTTCAAGAGTGTGATTATTTGACAAAAGTGTGTTTGGGGAGTATTATTAGGAGTAATTGTAAAGAAATACCAGATCGTTCAGCATTTCTATTTATAATACCATTTTCTATGGTGCTTTTGAAATTTGTATCTAAGAGAAATTTCTTACGATCATAAAAACGCCGTAGAGTACGGTTTTTGTTGGCGATTTGTTGTATATAAAATATATATGACCATAAGTTTAAGTTTGCTTGCGATAGGTTTTTTTTCTTTGGCGATAGGCTCTATGTTAGGCTATTATGCGAGACAGACTATTGCCAAAGGACAGGTAAATACAGCAGAAAGTAAGGCTACACATATTATAAGTAGTGCCGAAGAAAAGGCAAAAGAAGAGATTGTTCGTGCAAAAAACAAGGCAATAGAAATCTTGGATAAAGCAGAAGAAAAAATAAAAATTCGTGAAGAACAATCTCAACATGAACAGCGTCGAGTTGAGAAACGAGAAGAATCTTTGGATTATCGAGAAAAAGAAATCCAAAAATCTTTAGATACCCTTGTAAAAAAGGGAGAAGAAATAAAAAATCTTCGAAAACAGGTAGAAGAAATTCGCGAAGAAGAACAAAGAAAAATAGAGGAAATTTCTGGTATGAGTGTTCAAGATGCAGAAAAAGTCCTCTTTACTCGTGTTGAAGATCAAGCAAAAGATCACCTTGCAAGGCAGGTTATAAAATTAGAAAAAGATAATATTGAAGAGTTGGAGCAACGAGCTAATAATATTATGGTGCAGGTAATTCAACGCTATGCTCGATCGCACGCTTCTGAATTTATGACGTCTACCGTGCACATATCATCTGAAGATGTTAAAGGAAAGATTATAGGAAAAGAAGGGAGAAATATTCGTGCTCTTGAAAAATTTACTGGTGTCGAAGTTATTATTGATGATTCTCCCGATACTATAATTATTTCTTCTTTTGATCCTGTTCGTCGTGCTGTTGCAAAGATCGCATTAGAGAAGCTTATGGAGGATGGGCGTATTAATCCTTCTCGTATTGAAGAGATGGTCGCCTTTGCTGAAAAAGAAATCAATAAGAGTATAAAAGAGGCTGGGGAATCGGCTGTGTATGAACTAGGTATTGTAGGACTTCATCCAAAACTCATTCATATACTTGGCTCTCTTCGCTACAGAACAAGTTTCAAACAAAACGTTCTTCTCCACTCCCTTGAAGTTGCTTTTATTGCAGGAGCACTTGCTTCTGAATTGGGATATGATGTTAATGTTGCCAAAAAAGCGGGACTTCTTCATGATATAGGAAAAGCTATCGATCATAAGGTAGAAGGAACTCATGTAAGTATAGGTATAAAAATTCTGGAAAAGTTTGGCATCGCAAAAGAAGTTATTTATGCTATGCGATCTCATCATGAAGAGTATCCTTATGCTACTCCTGAAGCATTTATTATAACCGCAGCCGATGCTATCTCAGCAAGTCGTCCAGGAGCAAGACGTGATACCGTAGAAAACTATATTAAACGATTAGAAGAATTAGAGGCTCTTGTGAATAGTTTTGATGGAGTAGAAAAAACATTTGCCATACAAGCTGGTCGTGAGGTTCGTGTTTTCGTTAATCCTGAAAAAATAGATGATGCTAAAATGACGATTCTTGCCCGAAACATAGCTGATCGTGTGCAAAATGAACTCAAATATCCTGGAGAAATAAAGGTGAATGTTATGCGAGAAACGAGAGCTGTCGAAATCGCTCGTTAAAAAAGAAAAGAGAATTTTTTCTTGGGACTTGCTTTATTTAAAGTATAGGCTACAATACTCTCGTGAAGAAAGAAAGTAAAAATACACAAAGAAAGGAGGTGGCATATGACAAACGTTACTAAAGATGGACTCGTGAGCGCAGTTTCAGTAACCACTGATATGTCTAAAAAGGATGTAGAAGCAGTTATTGACGCTTTCGTAGATGAAATTACTCAACAAGTTCGCTTGGGAAACAAAGTAACCCTTACAGGTTTCGGAACTTTCCGTGTTTCAGATCGAGCAGCTCGTGTTGGAATCAATCCTCAAACAAAGCAAAAGATTAATATCCCAGCAATGAAGGTTCCTAAATTCACCGCTGGAAAAGCTTTGAAAGAAGCTGTAAAATAGTATGTACCCAAAGAGCTCGTCTCCCTTGATTCTTGGAGCGTCTCGAGATTAAGAGAGACGAGCTCTTTCTTGAAAATAAAAGATGGCAATACAATCCCGATGTAGTCGGGATTGTATTTTTCGTAAAAGAGATGATACAATATAATTGAAACATATAACGGAGCATAGTATAGTGGTAGTACGCGTGTTTTGGGTACACGTAGTCTCGGTTCGATTCCGAGTGCTCCGACACATAGACAAGCTATATATTTTCTTAGCTTTTAGAGAAATATATAAAAAAATCTTTATGGTAGAGGAACAGAGTATTTCTCTTGGCGGAGAACATATTTTTTATACTTTGCGAAAAGACAAAAGGGCTAAACATTTTCGTATCACGGTTCATCCTGATGGAAAATGTATCATTACAGTTCCTTTTTATTACAGAAAAGAAACTTTTTCAAAATTTTTGGAAGATAATTCCGAATGGCTTCAAAAAAATCTTCAAAAAGAGAAGAGAGAAAAAAGACTTCTTTCTGGTTACTATAGTAGAAAAGAATACTTGTATCTCAAAGAAAGATCGAGAGCATTTATTCTTGGCGAAATTGAAGAGTGTAATCGTCTTTATAATTTTTCTTATACAAAAGTACACATTCGCAATCAACGATCATGCTGGGGAAGCTGTTCGACTCGAAAAAATTTAAATTTTCATTATAAACTTTTTCTTCTCCCGAAGCGTTTAGCTCATTATGTTATCGTGCATGAACTGTGTCATTTACAAGAGATGAATCATTCTTCTCGATTTTGGGAACTCGTTTCTCAGGCAATTCCTGACTACAAAGAGCTTCGAAGAGAATTAAAGCGATGGTAAAAGAAAAATTTTGAAGTAAAAAAATTACTTACTTTCTTGAGAAGGGGATGCGGTCTCTGGGGGAACAGTATTTCTTGTATTTTTAAGGAAATACATAAGAAGAAGTACCCATATTATTATTTGGAAGATTTCATTTCCTATGGTAGCAGTAAGTTTTTCTATGTGCTGTTCTGTAATGGTGCTATATTTTTCTTTGGTAAGAAGAATATGATTGAGAATATCAAATATATTTTGAAAAAGAAGAAAAACAAAACCAAGTATAAGGGGTGTTTTGAAAAAAGAAATATTTTTCCAGCGGAGAATGCTCCCTAGAAAAAGAAAAAGACTTCCCATAAGGGCAACTATACCGATAAGAGGAGAGAGGAAAGTGGTGTCTGGAGAAGATATGTTAAAAAAAATACTAAGAAGGGATTGTATGCTTTGATATCCCCATTGGAAGAGCTGAAAGGCAGAAAAAAGAATGAGAAAAAAGAGGAGAAATTTTTCTCCATGAGAAACAATAATTTTAGAAGAGTTTTTCATATAAATTGAGAATTAAAAGTAACGATATTATATTTTAGTATAACATAAAAATAAAAAAAGCTGAATAATTTTTTTGTATATGTTTTTATAAAACATTTTTGTGGTACTCTTTAAAAAGAGTTTTTTTGTATTAATAGTAAAAATAAGTATGAAAAAAATAATTTTCAATAAAGAAATTTTTGGTCTCATATTTTTCTGGTTAAAAAATTCTCTTTTCTTCTTTTTCTTCTTTCTTTTTCTCTTCTACTTTAGCCTGTTTCAGCAGAATTTTACTTCTCTTTATGAGTTCGATGAAGAAAGTCCATTTTCTCTCCTTATGATACGCTCCTGCTTGAAAATTCTTTCTATGGGATGACTTTTGATGGTGGAAGAGAGAAGGTTTGGGGGCAGTTTTTGCTTTAGAAAAAATGGTTCAGAGTTTTTACTATTCTTCACGAATTTTTGGAGGAGTCTCAGACGGATCGAAACCGAAAAGGTTCTTTAATCTTACACAGAGGTTTTACGGAATGACTGGGAAGGGGTACAAATAATGAGAGTGTAATTTTTAAATACAAAAAGATGGCTCAGGTTTTACCCTTCTTCATAGTTTACTTCTGCTTCTGATGGAAAAAATCCGCAAGGATCTCTTGTTTTGGGAAGGAGATACTCTTTTTGGATTAGCTTCAGAAGGAGGATTTTATAATGGAGGAACCATTTTTAAAATAGAAACTGATGGTGCAGATTTCGAAGTTTTGCATAGCTTTAATCCCAGTGTTGATGGGGGGGTACCGCTAGATTCTTTGATTCTAGAGAATTCTGTTCTTTATGGAACAACTTCCAATGCAGGACTTACTATGGGAACGATTTTAAAATTCAAACAGACAGTACAAATTTCAGGATTTGCATAGTTTTCACTGTGGAACTGAGGGGTGTTTTCCACAGGGATCCTTGGTTTTTGATAATGATATTCTTTATGGAATGACTTCAGTTGCTGGAGCTTATGGAGGTGGAGATATTTTTAAAAATTCAAACGGATGGTATAAATTTCAGAGAGTTCTCCATAGTTTTGATCAAGTATTGGCGATGGAAATTATGCACTGGGATCCCTTATTATAGAAAACTCTATTCTCTATGGTATGACCTCAGGTGATGGAATAGACAGTGAAGAAATATTTTTCAATAGAAACGACTGGTGCAAATTTTACCATCCTTCATAGTTTTCTGAAATGGAATATCCACAAAGTAGAAATCTTGTTTTTGATGGAGGTGTTCTTTATGGGTAACTCCTTTTGGTGGAAATAATAGCACAGTGGGAACTCTCTTTTTGCAATAGATAGTAATGGTTCAAATTTTTCTCTTTTGTGGGAGTTTTCCCTGTTGCTCTTTGGGAATTCTCACAGACTCTCTTTTTTATGAACGGAATTTTCTCTATGGTATGACGTGGATGGGTGGAGGGAGTGGCTCAAATGCTTTTTCAGGAGGTATTTTCGAATGAATAGGAACAGTACAAATTTTACGCTTCTGCATAGTTTTTCTGGAGGTATCTGATGGAGAATTTTCCATTGGGCTCTCTTGCAGACAATTGATACGCTTTTACGGAATGACTTCAGAGGAGGTACAAATAATGAAGGTGTAATTTTTTAAAATACAAAAAGATGGCTCAGGTTTTACCCTTCTTCATAGTTTTACTACTTAGCTGATGGAAAAATCCATAAGGAGTCTCTTGTTTTGGAAGGAGATACTCTTTTTGGATTAGCTTCAGAAGGAGGATTTTATAATGGAGGAACCATTTTTAAAATAGAAACTGATGGTGCAGATTTCGAAGTTCTACATAGCTTTAATCCCAGTGTTGATGGAGAAAGGCCACAAGGATCTCTCATTTTAAATGAAGGTTCTTTATATGGAGGTGCCGAGGGAGGGGTTATGTATGGAACGGGAATTCTTTTTAAGATTAATACAGACGGCTCTAACTTTTCTTTGCTTCATGAGTTAAGTCCTTCTGAAGAAGGTGTTTTTCTCGCTGATTCTCTTCTTCTTCACAATGGAGTCTTTTATGGTATGACTATATATGCAGGAGCTAATAGTGGAGGAACAATTTTTAAAATGCAAATGGATGGTACAGGAATTGAAGTTCTCCATGATTTTGATCCGAGTGTAACAGGGAGAAATCCTCGAGGATCTCTTGTTGCATATAATGAAACTCTTTACGGAACGACTTCTTATGGAGGAACTTTTGATGCAGGAACCATTTTTAAAATAGAAACGGACGGTACAGGAATTGAAGTTTTACATCATTTGAATATTTCTTCCGAAGGAGGTGTTCCTTTTGGATCTCTTTTTCTTGACGGTATAACTCTTTATGGAATAACTTCTGATGGAGGTGGGGGAAATAATGGATCTGTTTTTTCTTTTCTCCTTCCTGATACGGAAGCACCTGTTTTTAATCCTTTTCCAACAACAGATTCTATGGGGGTAATAGGTGCTGTTGTAGATCATTCAAATATTTCTTTTGTGGAATATCAAGAAGGAACAACGGAAGGTTCGTGGAGTTCTTGCGTAGCTACTGATGAAAGTTTTGATGAAAAAGAAGAGGACTTTAGATGTTTACTTATAGGCTTCCCTGAAGGAACTTACACTATATATCTTAGAGCCTCTGATGTTGTGGGTAATATTACGCCAGAAGGAGAAGAAATAAGTGTCCTTTTTACTGTTCCTGGAGAAGAGGATGATGTTGTGGATGATGAGGTGGTAGAAGAAGAGGAGAATAAAGAAGATGAAGAAGGTACTCAAATAGAACCTTTTATTTTAGAAGAAAAAATATCAGTTAAAGCAAAAAATCTCAAAGGAGATAATAAAACATATAGACTTAAGGAATCAAGGGAGCTAAAATTTACTACGCAAAAAATGAAATTTTTCGGGGAAACGAATATGACAGGGGGGAAAGTTTCTATGATAGATACCAAAAATGATAATGAAGTTCTTTTTACAGAATCAATACGTGAGGATGGTTCTTGGAGTAGGAAATATGATTTTGATGATGACGGAAGATACAAAGTCCGTTTTCGTTACTACGATGCTTCTGGAAAAAGAATATATTCTACTAAGCTATATAGAATATCTATTGATACAAAACCACCTGTTTTTATTGATTTTCAAGATGAGCAAGAAAAACAAGGAGGAGAGAGTGTTTCTTGGTTAGCAAAAGATGAAAATGGTATCGATAGATATACCTATGTTTTTCTCCAACAGAAACAAAAAACCAAAAAAGGAAACTTCATCCTTCCTCAAATAGAAGATGGATCATATGCACTCACTCTCCGTGCTTACGATACTTTTGGGAATTCTTCTGAAGAAGAAATGACTATTTTAGTGAAAAATAATGACAAGATGGTGCTTCCGCCAGAAGAAGAGATTGTAGAGATCAAAGAGGAAGAAGATGTGGTTGTAGAAGAAGAATATTTTCAAGAGGAGGATGAACAAGAAGATATTCCTTTTGTTCCAGTAACTATAGAAAAGGAAGAAAATAAATTCTACGTTTTTAATGAAGGACAAGAAATTTTTTTTGGTATTATGCTTGTGGGAATACTTACGACAATGATGCTTTCTTTTGTGCCTACAGCCTCGCCTTTATTTAGTGCAAAATCTTTGGATAATACTTTTTTTGGAGGGGCTTTTCTTGCTTCTTTACACCCATCAGCACTTCCTTTTTATCGTCGAAAAAAGCAAAAATATTGGGGAACGGTGTTTGATGATTTTACTAAAAGCCCCTTGGAAAACGTTGCTGTTTCTCTCGTGAATGAGCGAGATCGTATTGTAGAAACGGTTCTTACGGATAAAGAGGGTCGGTATGGATTCCTTGCTCTCGAAGGAACGTTCACGTTGCGCGCACAAAAAGAAGGGTATCGTATGGAAGTACAAAAACAGCAAGATACTTTGTATGGAAATGTTTATCATGGGGAAGTGTTACAAACGCAAGAACGTCCTATGGTTGATATGAATATTACCCTAGTAAATGAAAATGCTCATTGGGAAGACGCTGTTCGAAATACCCTCAAGAGGTATATGTCTTTGTCAGCGATTCTTAGAAGGTCTCTTTTCTACTTTCTCTCTTTTTTCGGCTTTACTGTTTCTCTTATTGCTACGTATATAGAGACAAATGCATTTAATGTTACTGTCCTTGTTCTTTATTTTTTCTTCTTTTTCTGGAATCTTCTCAAAAGGAAGTCATTTGGAACGATAAAAAGCGGAGAAGATAATTCACTTGTTCCTTTCGCTATTATCGAATTGTACAAGAAGGGAAGTGATCAAAGAGTTAAGTTTGTAGTGAGTGATATCTTGGGACGATATTATCTCTTGGTTAAAAAAGGAGCCTATACTATGAAAGTCCGAGGTTCGACTTTGGTAGGAAAGCCTTTTGATGCATCACAAGAAGTTCAATTAAAGGAAGGGCTTCTCAGAGAAGATCTTATTGTGTAACTATATTTCCATAAGGCTCGTCATTGTATAAAAAATATGCTATAATGAAAATACAATTGTATGATACAAGCACTATTTTCATTTTTGGTATTTACGGGATTGCTTTTTGGAGCAACGTATAGTGCTTTTTGGATTATTGATAATCAAAAAATTATATTCCCCCAAGAAAAAATTTCTATAGAAAATATACCAACTCAACAAGAAGATATCCCCGATATATCAGGCGAAGATGAAGAAAAAGATGAAAGTGCTGTATCACAAGAAAAAGATTTCCAAGAAATTTCTCAAGAGCAAAAAGCAGAAATGACTCTTCTCGTTTTAAATGGGGGTGCAAAAGCAGGGTCGGCGAGCACGCTTGCAAAAACATTACAGGAAGAAGGTTTCTCTCAAACGACATTTTCTAATGCTTCTTCGTATACCTATAAAGAAATTACCATCTATTTCAAGGAAGATGAAAAAATAGCTACTTTTATAGGAAAAGAAATAGAAAATATGAAACAATATGGAAAGGTTATAAAACTTGCTCAAGCACAGACTGTCGAACAAAAGCAAGCTGATATTGTGCTTATTATAGGTGAATAGTTTACAAACAAAAAACTATGCGTTTTCAAAAATATACTACTTTTATTTTTTTTGTAGGAATAGGTTTTTTCTTCCTCTGGTTTGCTTTGGAGGGAAAAGCTCAAACGGAAATAGATAAAGAATTAGAAGATAAACAGGAAAAGATGGAAGATCTTGAAGAAAAGCGAGATTCGTATAGTACTATTGTCGATGTAAAACAAAGACAAGCTGAGATATACGATGCTCAAAAAAAGTCACTTGCCAATCAAATAGGAACATTGAAACAGGAAATGACAAAAAATCAAGAAGAAATTGCTGTAGTTGAGCGAGATCGGGATATTCTTGTACAAGAAATAGAACGAAAACAAGCTATTATCACGGTACAAAAAGAAGTTCTTGCTACCCTTGTTCGCAAATATTATGATCAAAAGCAATCAGGAATGATTCTTGATCTCGCCAACACTTCTTCCAAAAATTCTTTTCTTGCTTCACAAGATAGAACCTTTCAACTTCAAGAAAAAGTACAGAGTGTCCTATCAGAAATTATGAATGCTAAAGAGAGTTTGGAAAAAAATAAAATAGAAATAGAACGAAAACAAAGTGATTTGGTAAATCTTAGAATACGTCTTGAAAAACAAGGAGAATATTTGGAAGTAGTTACTCTACAAAAAGAAGCTTTGCTAGAAAAAACACTTACCGAAAAAGGTCAATATGCATGGCGACTTGATAAGGTAGAAGAAGAGATACAAAAAATAGCTCAAGAAATTGCGAGTATCGAAGCTTCTAAAGTAAGTCGTCTGGATCTCAATACATTACCACCAGCAAAAAAAGGTCTAATTGCCTATCCCGTAGGATCTCCTTTTATTATCACACAATCATACGGAATGACAGGTTTTGCAAAATCCGGAGCATATGGATATAGCGACAGTGGTAAGCCAATACCTCATAACGGCGTTGACTTCGGCGCTCCTACAGGAACGCCTATATACGCTGTTTCTAATGGAAATGTCATCGCAGATGGAGATAGTGGAAAATATGCTTATGGAAGATGGATTGCTATACAGCACAGTATTGACGGAAAAGAATTCGTTACTCTCTATGGACACTTGAATAAAAAATCTGTAAAAAAAGGTGATAGTGTAAAAGAAGGAGAGCGTATAGGAGATATGGGAAACACGGGATATTCTACAGGACCCCATCTTCATTTTGGTGTGTACTCAGCGAGTTCTTTTGAAATTGTGAATTCTACAAAAGTTTCAGGTGTAAAAATCCCCACAGGTGCCCATGTTGATCCTATGAGATATCTCAAATAGATTATGCTCGAAGAAATTACCTTTCAGAACAAAGAAGAAGTTGCAGAAAATACGTTTCTCTATACATTTTCCAAACCCAAGGGATATACTTTTCAAGCGGGACAATACGCAACATTACGTTTTCACAAAAAAGCGCTCCATCAAGATGATCGAGGAAATGCTCGATGCTTTTCTTTTGCAAATGCTCCGTATGAAAAAACTTTGAGTTTTATGATGCGTCAAAGTGAGAGTGGTTTTAAGAAGAATATGTTCGATGCCAAAGAAGGTGATACGATGCAAATAACGGGCGCACAGGGAAGGGGAACATTTGAAGTTTTTAGAGAAGGAGATCAATTGGTTATGATCTGTGCAGGTGTGGGCGTCACCCCGATGCGAAGCATACTCAGACAAAGTATATATGAGAACAATACTCTTTCTCTTATCTTGATAAATTCCAATAGAAATAGGCGATCTACACCAGAACTTGAATGGTTAGAAGCACTTCCCCAAAGCTATTCGTATATAAAAGTACTCAATACGCTAACAGACAATGATGATAGTAAGTGGCAGGGGAGTACTCAACGTATAGATGAAGCGATGATTGGATCAATTGTTTCTGATACTCCGCAAACCTTGTATTTTGTCGCGGCAGGAGTTGGCTTTGTGCAAGCTGTTGAAAGAATCCTTCTTTCGCAAGGAATTCCTCGAGAGAGAATTTACTTTGATAGTTTTGGTTGATTTATTTTTGGTGATGTGATAGAGTATTTTTGTGCAAGAAAAAAAGCGGGTGTCGTATAATGGTTTATTATATTAGCCTTCCAAGCTAAGGACGGCGGTTCGATTCCGCTCACCCGCTCAAGACGAAAAAATCTTCCCTTATAAGGAAGATTTTTTTGCAACGTTTTAGCAACGGAGGCTTTCTACGATAGCTATGAGAATGACGGCTCCGAGAACGGCTACCATCATACTATAGAGATTGAAACCGGTAATACCCGTTTGACCGAGGAAGCTCATCACCCAACCACCTATAACAGCTCCTATAATTCCCAAAACGATATTGAGAAGTAATCCCTCATTCGTTCCCATAATGAGTGAGGCGACCCAACCAACAATTGCTCCGAAAATGATCCATAAAAGAATTCCCATATATGTATGTAGTTAAATACGAATTATTTTTTTTCTTGTTCTTCTAACTTAACAGAAGCTTCTTGTGTAGAGACCGTTTTTCCTATAAGAAAAAGCTTGATGATACCGATAGCAATCATCCAATAGACAAACATTGCTAAAAGAATTGTCCATTCAAATACACTACCTTCTACTTGAGAAATATTGAAGACGCTGAGGAAGGGTGCTGTAAAAACAGAAGTTATTCCGTAGATAAAACTCGTAAAACCAGCTTCTGGATTGGCCCCTAATAATTTGAGGACAAAACGAAGAGCGAGTGCTATTTCCAGAAGTCCTAAAATATACCAGACAAACTGTGTTCCTCGATAAAGAGGCTTTGTGCTGGGTGAATGTGAAGAGTCCATATAAGTATGTTTTAACCGTTGATTTAATTGAACGGGGAATCTTTCTAGGTCAGTTTATGTAAATAAAAGGAAGGATATTTTTTAACAACTTGTTTCGTTGTTCTAATTAAGTAATGCATCGACATTACTATTTAACCAAATGGTATCGTACGAGGAAAACTTCGTATTTTAATTTGAGTTGTTTTGATTTATCAAATTTTTCAAATAATATTTAGGAATATAATAAAAGTTGCATTTGTTTTTCTCCACAAACTTTACAAAAAAAGCTCTCAAAAAATTCGAAGATAGAAAAGTTACTAAAGTGATGCATCTATTACTGATACAGACACAATCGCTTTATATTTCATAAAGGTATTTGTATAAAAAAATCTCTTCGTCTGTTACCTTGTGATGTATGGTAGGTAAAAGAAGAAGAGGGGGGAGATGTTGCTCCCCCGTAGGCACGTGAGAAGATTCTTAGTGAACGTGTTCTTCTAACACCTTAAAGTTTCTCTGGTGCGAATAAGCACGAACACAACAGGAGTGAAGATACCCTTCTTCGTTGGTATCTTTGTCATAGATGACAACGTAGGAAGAGGTTTTGATGTATTGAAAGCATTGGAGACATCTATCTCCATCCCTTTTCATACTAGCAAGATCGTCTTGTGTCATTCTTACGGCTCCTACTATATTGCCAAGTTAAATAAATCTCTCTACAGGCTTCAGAACATACCGGGTATGTTTGACCGAAACCGAACGGTTTATCGTCAATCAGCTCTTTGCAAACGGCACACGTTTTTTGAATTTCCCACTGGCTTTGTTTTTTTGGATTTTCTGACATAATAATCACCCTCTCTTATTAACTGGACAAGTGACCTTCGTTCTTCGCGATGCATTGACCGCATAAGAACCCTAAAGACTTTTTGACTATCGCTAAGTCTTTTCTTTGCGAGAAAAAAATACATTCCAATGATAATAATTATCGAAAGAATAAGCATCTGTTCTTTCATCTGAAACCCCTTTTGTCAAGGAACATGATGAAACCTATACTCTTTCTCTTTGAGAATAAGTATATACCCAAAAGAGAAATGTGTGCAATGGACGTGACATAAGGGTTTTCTTTTTTTGTATTTTTCCCGTTTCCCCCTTGAAAAAGGGGAGATCTTCTTCGTACCATTCTCTCTCTTGGAAAAAGGGAGAAGTAGAGAGGGATTCCCCTCACTCTATTCCTTGTCCCGCCACGGCAGGAGGGGGGAGAGAAGGGAAAAAATATATTTTTTGACGACACTTTTTATGTCATATAATCCTGCGAACGTAAGATTATGACATATTTCGTATTATTTTCTTTGAGGAAAAGGAAAGAAAATGCTTGTTCTTTTTTTGTATGCGGGAAAATCGGGGTGACTTTCAAGAGAGCGTTCTGCTAAAGGAACGCCCGTAACTTTGAGAAGAAAAAAGGTTATGAGGAGAGGACTAATAAGAGCGAGCCATCCAAGAGGAAAAGAAAGTGTGATAAAAAAAATACCCCACCACATAGTAGCTTCTCCGAAATAATTGGGATGACGAGAATATTTCCAAAGCCCTTGTGTCATAAGCATTCCTTTATTTTCTGGGTTGGTGAGAAATGTTTTGAGTTGTTTATCCGCGAGAGATTCGAAGAAAAAACCAAAAAGCCAAAGGGCTATTCCAAGAAAAGAAAGAAGGTTCCAAGAAAAAGATTCTCCATATAGAAAAACATAGAGAGGTGCAATAGCAATGATTGATATAAGGAGCGTTTGTCCAAGGAAAATAAAAAGAAAAGATTTTAGTGCAAAAGAGTTCTTCCACTCTTGGCGATATCGGAAATAGCGAGGATCTTCAGATTTTTTATGTATGCGTTTGGTGATATGCCAAGCGAGACGTGTTCCCCAGAGTATAAGAGCAAGGAGGATAACTCCTTGAGGGGAAAAAGGAGAAACCTGAGTAAAAAACCACACAAAAAGAGAGAAAATAACAGCATTAGCTCCCCAAGCGATATCAGCAATATCATTTCGTTTGAAGATAATAGAAAGTGTATACCAAAAAATACTTATGAAAAAAACAAAAGGAAAAAATAGTATGAGGTAAGAAGAAAGACTTAGAACAAAGAGTACGATGAATGACCACATTGACATATATTTGTTTTTTATTATTGTTTAAGTAACTGTATATTTTGAACGTAGGTGTCTATAGCAAATTTCCTTTGTAGCCCTTGGGCGTTCATATATCGTATCATACCAAAAATAGGACGCTCCGTCCATGGGCGATCGTGCTTTCCAAAGCACCATGCCACACCAGCAAAGCCATTGGGGTCCCGACCATCAAGCTCATATTTGTTATTGAGGTAAAGGGTGATCTCGAAAGCTTCTTCTGGAGTCTTTGACCACTCAAGAATTTTTTTCCCCCAATACATCCGCATATAACCATGCATCTTTCCTGTGAGAAGCATTTCTTTCTGCGCGCTGTTCCAATAGATATCATGGGTTTGGGCGTTTTCAAATTGTTCAGAAGTATAGGTATATTCGCGCTTGTCGTTTGTATGAAACGAAAGTGTTTTTTGTGCCCAATTAGGAAGACAGAAAAAAGAATCGTAACGGAGATTATAGAAAACAAAATTAAGAGCAAGTTCTCGTCGAACAATGAGTTCTTCCAAAAAACTTTCGGTATTGAGTGATTGAGGAGAATGTTTTCGTACTAGAAGAGCTATTTCAAGAGGAGAAATGTTTCCAAAGTGAAGATAGGGACTGAGATCGCTTGAGACAGAAAGAGAAGGATCATTTCGTTTTTCATAAAATGAGGAAAAACGAGTAGTAAGAAAAAGGGTTAATCGTTGATAGGCTTCATTTTCACCTCCCTTAAAAAAAGGAGACGCAGAAACAGAAGTGTCAAGAATGCATTGTGAAAGAATTTTTGAATTAGATTGTTCAAGGCAAAGAGAGGGGAATTGTAAAGAAAGAGATGAAACGAGGGGTTTTTTAGGTGAAAGAGGTATAAGAAATGTCTCAAGATGTTTTTGTATTTTTTTACGAAGAGTGAAGGCAGAGTATTCTTCTTTGGAAGAGGCTGTTTGTACGGGAATGATACTATCGGATTCGATTTGAATAAGAGGACAAATGAGAGTATTAGCGATTTCCTCTCTCCATAATCTTTGAAATCGTGTATAACCACAATCAGTCACGACAAGTCTAGCATCAAGAGCAAGTTGTGCTAGGGAAGTATGCTTTTTGTATTTCTGTACTCCAACAAAAAAAGCAATATCGAGAAAAGAGAGATTTTCTTTGACATCACGAAGACCTTCGAGAAGAAAGGTGTTATGACGAGCATTGGCTTCTGGATAATTTGGAAGAAGTTGGAAAAATACAATAAGAGGAAGATGATACGTATTGGCTTGTTCTATAGCAAAAGAAAGTGCGTGATTGTAACGTGTTCTTACAGAGGCTTGCATCCAATAGAGGATATATTTTCCTTTGGGATTCTCAGCTTTTTCATTGAGAGAAAAAATACGTTCATTTTGTATCATAGAGAGGGTAATGCAAGGAAGAATATTTCTTCTCCAGAGCTATTTTAGGCAAAATATTTCCAAGCAAGAAATCCAGCGAGAGAAACGATGGAAGCAAGGAATGACCCCCAAATCATATCAACGATAACAACGATAACAGGCCAGTCTTTGAGAGTTGCCCAATTGGTAAGGTCATAGGTTGCATAGGTGATAAGACCAAAAAAAGCACCGAGAAGGATAGCAGTAAGAAGAGAGTTTTTTTCTATAGCAGGAGAAACACAAAAAACAAGAATGCCGATGAGAAAAAGGATATAGAATAGAACAGCAGGGCCAAAATTCACCTGAGAAGAGAGGAGATGGCCAATATGTTTTTGATAAAAATCTTTGGCTATAAATGCAAGCCAGATTCCATCAATAACAACAAAGGTTATAAGAGATGCGAGATAGGAAAGTACATATATTCTCATAAGAAAAAGTTAAATGGATAAGGCACTATTCTTCTTCCGAAGATTCTTCTTGTACGGATTCCGATGGATCTATCATTTCCATAGTATCTTCTACAAAAATTCCGATAGTAAGTTCTTTTGCCTTTTCGTAACCAGAGGGATTATGTTTTTTAACTGAGGCAAACATTTCCGTGGCATCTTTCCCACATCCCTTGAGAAGATTTGCTTCTCCTCCTGGATGCTTGCCAAAAAACGAAGTCGCGTCGATAACATCACTATTGATAATCATCCAACAATCTTCGGCAGTGCTATGAGAGGCAACTTCTTGAAACGTATATACAGGAAGTGTATTTGGATCTAAAGAAGAAGGCTCAATAATTTTCATAGCCTGGGGAGGAATCTCTTCTTTTTCTTCAGAAAGAAAGCATCCTGAAAGCGTAAGAGAAAAAACAAAAATAAGGGAAATAAGAAGAAATTTTTTCATAAATAAAGCTGTTTAATAAATTATATTTTCAGTATAGCATAACGAGACACTCTTTCAAAATAAATCGAAGTTTAGTCTATGAATTTCTTTAGAAAACTTATGGGGGAAATACTTTTTTTGATACTAGTGAAGTAGATATACATCCTTTACAAATTTTTTAAAAAGAGTATTACTGATATATCGGTTCTTTGTCAAAGCCAAGGAGGCTTTATGAATATGACTCGATTTAAGAGTTTGCTCAAAGCAGAGCAAAACATCTTGCAAGAATATAGGGCAGACGTCCCTTACCCACTCCTCCGTATAGTAACAGGACTTTATATCCTTCAAGAGGAGGAGATATTAGGTCCAATGAATAGGTTTTATTGTTGGGTTTGTGGGCATAGGGAAACTCTCGTAAATCTCCAGAGACAATGGATATTCCATGGAGGAGAAACGTCTTTTTGGGAGAGACATTCTCGAATAACTTCTTATATCCTTAGGGAATATGAAGGATATATTTTCCTCGCCTATCTTGCTCTTCAATCGGCTATTTTTTTCGAAAGAGAGCATCAACATCTCTTCGGAATTGATAGAAGGGCCAAGAGTCGGTCACGAGAAGAAAGCGTCGAAGTGCATGGAGCAAAACTCATAAGTCCTTATTTTCGACTTCGGTTTAGGCGAAAATTTGGAGGAATTGTTTCTTGAACTGATGACGAAACTTCGTCAGAGCGATTTTTAGTATAAGATCGCTTTTTTTGTATTTTTTATAAAAAAGAAATGCAAGCTATTAAAAAATAATCCTTTAATTAACGTTCCTTCGGAAAATACCCATCAATTTTTCCAGAGCGCTATATCCTAATGCTTTGTCATTTGGTTCTTATTTTTATATACATCTATACATCTTTTTATTGTATATTTATTCCGCAAGACTCTTGGGGAAAAATACAGAGACTTGATTATAGATGAAAATACCTTTACTATGAAAGCGCCATTCAAATAGGGGTTTAGTATGGGTAACAAAAATAAAGGAAAAACTGGAAAAATGAGAACAAAAATAGCTGAAGAGAAGGTAATACCTTCTTCTTCAGGACAGAAGAAAAACCGAGATTGTTTCGATATGTGGGAGGATTTAGGTAAACTCCCTCGTTCCTTTTGGGACGAGCTTGAAAGGAGGCAAAATAATCCATTGCAATAAGATTATATAAGAAAAAGACCCCTTGGCAACGCCACGGGGTTTTTCACATTTACGCTTTCATCCCATAGCCTTTAGAAAACATATGAGCAAGAAGAAACCAAAGAGCAAAAATTATACCAAAGAGAACAAGGAGACTGAAAAAAGGTTCCGTAGTTGAGTTTCCAAAGAATGCATAACGGAAACCATCCACTATATAATAAATAGGGTTAAAAAGGGTAATTTTTTGCCAAAGAGGAGGAAGCATTTCCAAAGTATAAAAGACACCACCTAAAAAACTCAAGGGAGTTATAATGATGAGGGGAATAAGAGCGAGTCGTTCAAAATCTTTTGCCCATATACCGATAACAATTCCCAAAAGAGAAAAAACAAAAGCAGAAAGAATGATAAAAATGATCGCAAAAAGGGGGTGGCTAATGATAATATCAATGAAAAAGAGAGAGGATATATAAACCAAAACTCCTATAAAGAGAGCGCGAGCAGTTCCGCCGAGTGCATAGCCAAGAACGATTTCTTTGTAGGAAAGGGGTGCTACGATGAGATCAGTGATGGTTCCTGTAAAACGGGGAAAATATATTCCGCTTGATGAAGCAGAAAGAGCATTTGTGATAACAGCCATTACGATAAGGCCGGGGACAATAAATTGTCCATAGGAAATATTTTCTAGAACAAAAACATTTGTTCCTATGGCAGCACCAAATACTACGAAATAAAGTACCGTAGAAAGAGTAGGAGAGAGGACTGCTTGAAAAAGCACTTGTTTTGTTCGGTGCATTTCTCGTGCGAAGATAGTCCACAATCCTATGAAATTTATTGAGTGCATATATTATATTTCTTTCTGGATAAGTTGCATAAAAATTTCTTCGAGAGAGCTTGTTTTGGTATCTATATCATGAACATATATTCCAAAGTTTTTTAATTCTGTAAGAATACATAGAGGAGTTTTTGTATTTTTGGAGATAAAATATCGAAGCGTTTTTCCTTTATTAGTAAGGGTAAATTTGTAGCCAGACAATGCTTTGGGGATGGTGTGGAGTGGTGTTTTGAGATGAAAGTCAATTCTTTTTTCTCCGAAACGAGTAAGAAGAGAAGATGTTTGATCTATGGCGATAATTTTTCCTTTATGAATGATGCCGATACGGTCTGCCATTTCTTCCGCTTCTTCAAGATAATGAGTAGTAAGAATGATAGTAACCCCCTTTTCTTTGAGTTTTGTAATTTCTTCCCACATACCACGGCGAAGTTCGACATCGACACCAGCAGTTGGCTCATCAAGAAAAAGTATCTGAGGTTCGTTCATAAGAGCCTTAGCAATAAGTACGCGTCTTTTCATCCCACCAGAAAGATGACGAACTTCACTCTTTCTTTTTTCCCAAAGAGAAAGAGAGGTTAATGTTTCTTCTATGAGTGTGTCATTTCTTTTTTTACCGAAAAGACCTCTTTGAAATCGAAGGGTGTCTTCTATCGTATAAAAGATATCCAGCGTGAGTTCTTGGGGAACGAGTCCGATACATTTTTTTGCATCAAGAGGGTTTTTGTCAATATCAAATCCAGCAAGGGTAATATTTCCAGAGGTTTTCTTAACATACCCTGTAGTACACCCAATAAGCGTTGTTTTCCCTGCTCCATTAGGACCAAGAAGTGCAAAAATTTCTCCAGAAGCTATTTGGAGAGAAACATTCTCAAGCGCAGGAGCACTTTGTCCATAGAATTTAGATACGTTAGTAAGAGAGAGAATAGTTTTCATAGCAATTAAGGATACTATGAAAAAAACAGTTTGTACAGATTTCGGAAAGAAAATGTAAAAAATAATTTTAATGAAATATTTTTCGGTTTATAATGTAATAGAGGTGTGAAGAAAAGTATTTTTGAATTTTTTAATAAAAAATAGTAAATAGATATATATATGAAAGGCTATTATATTGATTTAGAAGATGTTACGAGAGAGAACGAAAATTTTCGAAAAGTTCTTTTCACCTCTAATCATCTGCAACTTGTTCTTATGACTATTAAGCCAGGAGAGGAGATAGGTTTAGAGACGCATAAAGAGCATGATCAGTTTATTCGTGTAGAGCAAGGAGAAGGGAAAGCTTTTATAAGTGATGATGAGTTTTTTCTTCGAGATGGAAGCGCTGTCATAATTCCTGCGGGAAATGAGCATAACATTATAAATACAGGAGCAGGAAATCTTAAATTATATACTTTGTATTCGCCTGCAGAACATCCTGACGGAACGGTTCATATAACAAAAAGCGAAGCAGATGAATATGAAAAAAATCATCACGAGTAAAAAAAGAAGATGTTTGGTAAAAAAAGAAAAACTTGCTTAGAGCGAGTTTTTCTCTTTTTTGGATGACGAGACTACTTTTTTGGGTTATGCTTATAGCATGAATACTTCTTCACATCATTTTTTTACACCTCTTGCAGATCGCATAAGACCCAAAGTATTGGAACATTTTTTTGGTCAAATGAAAATTATAGGGGAAGATTCTTTTTTGCGAAGGGCTATTTTGGAGGATAGAATCCCTTCTCTTATTTTTTGGGGACCGCCTGGAACAGGAAAAACAACACTTGCTGGTATAATTGCTCAAGAAACAAAGTCAGAATTTGTGTTTCTCTCAGCCACATCTTCTTCTAAAAAAGATTTACAAATGGCAATAGAAGATGCTCGAAAAATGCTCAGAATGGGAAAGAGGACGATAGTTTTTGTTGACGAAGTTCATAGATGGAATAAAGCACAACAAGATGCACTTCTTCCTAGTGTAGAAGAGGGGGTTATCGTTTTCATAGGAGCTACTACAGAAAATCCGAGTTTTGAAGTTAATTCAGCTCTTCTCTCGCGTTGTCGCACCCTTGTTCTTGAGAGATTGGAAGTTGAAGATGTAGAAAAAATTCTCGAACGTGCTCTAGGAGATAAAATTTCTGGTTTTGGAAATATAAAAATAAAAAAACAAAAAGGAGCTCTTCGTTTGCTAGCAGAACTTTCTAATGGAGATGCTCGATTTGCACTTAATGCTTTAGAGGTGTGTCTTGAAAAAGAGAAGCTTCTTTCTCGAGAAAACATTCAAGAAGTTCTCCAAAAATCCCATCTTTTCTATGACAAAAATGGAGAAGAACATTATAATATAATTTCAGCACTTCATAAATCAATGCGTGGAGGGGATGCGGATGCTTCTGTTTATTGGTTATGTAGAATGCTTGGGGGAGGAGAAGATCCTCTTTATATTGCAAGGCGTTTCATTCGATTTGCAAGTGAAGATATAGGTCTTGCTAATAATTCAGCACTTCTTCTTGCAAATAGTGTATTTGATGTATGTCATAAATTAGGAATGCCTGAATGTGGAGTTCATTTGGCACATTGTGCTCTATATTTAGCGAAATCTTCTAAGTCAATTGTTGCTTATGAAGCATATGAACAGGCAAAAAATGATGTTGAAAAATATGGAAATCTTCCTGTTCCATTGCACCTTCGAAATGCTCCAACGAAGTTTATGAAGGATCTTGATTATGGAAAGGGGTATAAATATACACCCAAAAAAGATTCGAAAAATCAGGAACATTTCCCGAAGAAATTACAAGGAAAAAAATATACACAATAATTTTTGTGTGCTATACTACAATATATTAATATATTGTAGTAATGTATATGGCAAAGATTCGTGTATATGATGTTGATCCAGAAGAGCGGTATAAATTTGTTGGTGAATTTTTAGAATGTGTTTTAAATCTTCAAAAAAAGAAAGACATAATCGATTTCTTTGTTGGCCTTTTGACTCCGAGTGAAATACTTATGATTTCGAGAAGAATTGTTATTGCAAGACGACTTATTGAAAAAGCCACCTACGATGAAATTAGAGAAGAATTGGGTGTGGGGTATATCACTATTGCAAAGACAGAAAAATGGCTTCGTCGAGGTGATGGGGATCGACAAAAATATATTAAGAAGGTTCTAATAAATGGAGGAAAATTTTTAGAAAAAAAGATGGCAAATCAAGGAAATGCATATTCTTCTAATGATCCTCTTGATAAATACCCATACCATCGTCTTACGAAAGCACTTCTTCGTAATATATTTAGTTGAACATTACATTACATTACATTATTTTATTTACAGACGGTAACATACTAAGAAATAATAATATTTTTACTACCATATATTAATATATGGTAGTAAAAATCCTTTAGAAAAAATTGAAAATTTTTTAAGTATTTGACTAAGACTTGAGATAAAGTTTAAGTATGTATATAAAAAATAAAATTTTTATCGTGCCAGAGTAATACCCCAGACCTCCTTAGCACCATTTTTTTTCAGTATTCGGGCACATTCAGCAAGCGTACTATTGGTAGTAGAAATATCGTCGATGAGCCAAAGCGTTTTTCCTTGAATAGAGGAAGGATCGCCCTGAAAAGAAAAGGCATTATAAAGATTTTTCCTCCTCTCTTTTTGCGAAAGTATTTTTGCTTGTGTTTTTGTGAAGCGTTTTCGCAGGAGAATGTCTGTTCTCAAAGGAATGGTATGAAAAGGAAGAAGATGCTCTATTAAACTCTCTGCCAGAAGTTGAGCTTGATTAAATCCTCGCCAACGAAAACGAAGTGGATGAAGAGGAATGGGAATAATGATATCACAAAGAGGGATATCTTCGTGCTGGAGACGACGGGACATTCGTACACCAAAAGGTTCAGCAAGAGATTGGACAAAGGCATATTTGAAAGCGTATATACACTCTTTCACGATAGGGTCTTTGTAGGAGAGTACACCAAAGATGCCATCGAGGGGAGAGATATCAAGACACTCCATACATATTTGACCCCTGCTTGTTTGCCTTTTTCGACAATGAGGACAGGTATGGCGAATGTTTAGAGTAAGATGATCTCTACAAGAATCACAGAGATATTGTGTCGCTGTTCTTTTTTGGCAACATAGACAAGAAGCGGGAAAGAGAATATGTGCGAGAAGAGAAAAAATTCGCATTGGTTTATGTGAGAGTTATAGCTCCATTTTTCATTTTTAGCACAAGAGAAGAGGATTGCTTGTTCTTTAAGAGATATTCAGCGAGAATATCTTCTACAGACTCTTGTATTATTTTTCGGACTTGACGTGCTCCTGTATGGGGGAGGGTTGCTTTTTTGGTGAGTTCTGAAAGGACGGAGGTGTTCCAGGTGAGGGTATATCCTCGAGAATGCAATCGTGACGCTATGTCTTCAAGAGCAAAAGTGACAATTTTTTGTATATGTTCTCTAGCAAGTGGACGATAGACGATAATATGATCGAGTCTATCGAGGAGTTCAGGGCGAAGACGATTTTGAAGATCTTCTCGTACTTTTTTTTCAAATAGAGGTATATCGAGAGGGAGGGTAGTGTCTTCTTCTCCGAATCCAAGTTTTTTTGTAGAAAGTTCACGAACATGATGAGAACCTATATTAGAAGTAAAGAGAAGAATGCTTTCACGAAGAGAAACATTTCTTCCTTCGCCATCAGTAAGAGATCCCTCCTCAAGTATTTGAAGGAGGATATTGAGAATATCGGGATGTGCTTTTTCAATCTCATCAAAAAGAATAACGCTATGAGGATTCTTTCGTACTCGTTCAGTAAATTTTCCTCCTTCGCCATAACCAATATATCCAGCAGGTGCTCCGATAAATCCAGAAATATGATGACGTTCTCGAAACTCACTCATATCTATACGAATAATAGCATCTTTTCTGTTAAAAAGGTGTTGAGCAAGAATTTTTGCTGTATAGGTTTTTCCTACACCACTTGGTCCCAAAAGAAGGAAAGATCCTAGTGGTTTTGTTGCATCAGAAAGTCCAAAAAAAGATCGTGTAAGTGACTTAGTTATGATCTCCACAGCATGTTCTTGCCCAATAATTTTTTTGGTAAGATTTTCTTTTAGAGATGTAATTTTTGAAGTATGTTGAGAGAGAATTTTTTCTGTCGGAATTGAGGTCATCCCAGAAATTATACGGGCAATATCTTCTTGTGAAAGAGGAATTTTTTTTACAGAAGTACTTTTTTTTATTTTTTTCTCAAGATCAAAAATCTTTTTTTTAAATGCTTCTATATGGAGGTTAAATTTGAGAGCTGTCTCATAGTTTTCTTTTTCAATACATACATTTTTTTGTAATTGAGCATCTTCCATAAGCCGTCTTGTGATAAAAAGCTCTTCTGCATCGGCAGGATTTTTTTCGAGTTTTTCAAGGCGTTTAGCACTAGAGGCTTCATCAAGAATATCAATAGCTTTATCAGGAAGGAAGCGATCGGTCATGTGACGAATACTAAGGTCTACGCAACAAGTGATAACGTCATCAGAGAGAAGAACGCCATGATGGTTTTCCATGCTTTTTCGTAATCCTCCAAGCATAGTTATTGCTTGTTCTCTTGTAGGCTCTTCGACGTGTACAGATTGAAACCTTCGTGCCAATGCACTATCTTTTTCTATATGTTTTTTGTATTCGGTTGCTGTGGTTGCTCCTATACAACGAATTTCACCTCGAGCAAGAGCTGGTTTGAGAATGTTGGCAGCATCGAGCGATCCCGAAATATTTCCTGTTCCTATAAGGGTATGAATTTCATCTATAAAAAGAATGACATGAGGATCCTTAGATGCTTCGAGGATAATATCTTTGAGACGAGCTTCGAATTCTCCTCGAAAACTTGTCCCAGAAATAATCATAGCAAGATCAACTTCATAAATAATTTTTCCTCGAAGACTTGGGAGGAGTCCTTGAGATATTTGCTCAGCAAGTCCAGCAACAATAGCTGTTTTTCCTGTACCAGGATCCCCAATAAGAAGTGCGTTATTTTTGGTTTTTCTTCCCAGTATTCTTGTTATTCTTTTGATAATTTCTTCTCTTCCAATAAGAGGAAGATCTTTTTTTTCAAGCGCTCTTTGATTGAGATTGACACAAAATTCTTCGAGTGCAGAAATTTCTTGTTCATCAGAGGCTTCTCCAAAAAATTGAGAAGGAAACTCTGATGTTTTGAAAAAAGAGGTATCCGGATTTTTTTGTCGTTTATTTGGTTGCGTTGATTTTTTTTTCTTAATAACGTTGATAAGGATATCTTGTATAGGAGAGTGTTTTGATTCGATAAGTGCCTTGAGAAGATGCTCGCTTCCTACATAAGGACTTTTCGAGATCTTAGCATTTTTATAGGCTGAAAGAAGAATATGTTTCAAAGGAAGAGATATATTTATAGGTAGGGGGAGATCTTTTTTATTTTTTGATTGAAGGGGTGGTATTTTTGTAGTGATTGCTTTTTGTTGCACAAGAAGAGAGAGAGCTTCTTTTGTAATTCCCATAGTAAGGAGGATTGCGGAACCAGCACTCCCTTGTTGAAGAGAAACAGCAAGAAAAAGATGTTCTGGTTGAATAAGAGAATCGCCAAGGGTATGGGCAATTTTTTCTGCTTCTTGGAGACATTTTTTAGCATGATGGGAGAGTCTATTAAGAGGAATGGACATAAAATAGTATTGCGTTTATAATGCTTTACTAGTATAGGTTTTTTTAGTAAAATGTCAATGGAATTCGGTTTTTCTTTTGTGTGTTTGTGATTAAAAAATAAATGTGGTATTATATTTTTATAGAGAATTTTATATATAAATACAAATAGAGTAGAGAGAGTAAATATATGTCGTTTTTTTCAAAATTAATGAGAAAGAATGTGTTCCTCGGAGTTGATATAGGAACATCTTCTATAAAAGCTGTTGAAGTAATGTATGAGAATCAAAAAACATACCTTACTAATTATGGAAGCGTTACTTTGCGTAATGCAAGTATAGATGCTTTTTCCGCACCCTCTCTTTCCAAAGCAATTTCAGCTCTTTTGGGAGAGATGCAAGTAAAAGCAAATCGTGTCTATGTTTCTCTTCCTAGTTCTAATGGACTTGTTGCTTTATTAGAATTTCCTCCTATGACAGGAAAAGAGTTGGAACAAGCTATTCAATTTGAAGCACATAAGTATATCCCCGCAGACATTGAAGATGTCGCTCTGAGTTGGGAAATAGTACATCATTCAGAACAAAAACAATCACTCGGTCTTTCTCTAAAAAAAGAAAGTAAAGAAGAAAAGAAAGAGCCTTTGGAAGTTCTTCTTGTAGCTGCTCTCAAAAATGACGTAGCTCTCTTGAGCTCGCATTTTAGTAAAGCTCAATATGAGATACATGCTATAGAATTAGAGTCTTTTTCTTTAGCAAGAAGTTTAACAACAAGTGAAAGTAATGACGTTCTTATTGTTGATATCGGTCATAGTATTTGTAATTTCGCTCTTGTGAGCAAAGGGGTGGTTCGTATGAGTAGAAATATTGATGTTGGAGGAAAAGGTATAACAGACACTATTGCTGACAGTATGAACGTTTCTCCTGTTAAGGCAGAATCTTTGAAAAAAGGAAAGGAAGATCTTTTCAATAAAAAAGAAATGTCGATTACTTTTGCGAGTTTAGATGTTGTTTTGGGTGAAGCAAATAGGATGATTACTTCTTATGAAAAAAAACATGGAGAGAAAAAAGTTCAAAAAATTATTCTTTCTGGTGGAACATCTAGTATGGTAGGACTTGCAGATTTTTTTCAAAAAAAAGCAGAGAGAAGTACAGAAAAAGGAAATCCATGGAAGAATCTCGTCTATGAAGAACAGTTTACTCCTTTCATCCAAGAGATGGGAAATTCATTTTCTGTTTCTATAGGACTTGCTTTGCGAGGAGTAGATGATTTCCGAAGAGGTGTGTAGTTTTGCAGAAAATATTTTTGTGGTATACTAAAATAAAGAGTATATTGAAAAGGAAATTAATGTAAAAAAGAATAAAAAATAATAATATAAACGATGTATGACAGATTCTATTAATCTTTATCAGCAAGAAGGATCTTCTAAGAGTAGATACAAAAGTCCTTTCGATACTGCTTTGGCGGTGGTTCTTTTTCTCCTTGTTGCCGTTTGTATTGGGTACGGTGCACTTTTTCTTTACCTAGTATCTATGCAAGAAGAAACAGCTTCTGTTAATGGACAAATTTCACAAAAAAAAGAGGCTATGCGTTCTCAAGAGGCGACACTTGTAAATACGAATGACACTTACCTTCGTTTAGAGGCATTAAAAAAGTTTAATAAAGATGTTCCTCAAACTATGAATCATCTATCCTTAATAGAGCGAGTTATATTACCTGATGTTTTTGTGAAAGAATATTCTCGAGAAGAATTTACGGATGATTCTTTTGAGGTTACACTTTTTTCAAATTTTTTAGATGGATCCTCTAAGCAACTCACCGCTTTTCGTGAGTCGAAACAATTTTCTGGAATTCAAGTGCTCTCAATGAATCTAGAAGAAGAGGGATTTGAGACAGTCGTGCGACTCTCTTCGAATACTTCTTATGAGGGTGAAATGGAGATGGGCACAGACCAAGAAAATTTATAAACAGAAATAATTTTATTTATTATTCATTGAAATAAAAATATATGATACGCATAGCACTTTTCATTTGTTCCATACTCGCTGTTTTCTTTGTTATTTTTCAGTGGATATTACCAGGTTTTTCTAAAATAGAAGAAGAGAAGCTTCTTTTAAATGAAGCAAAAAATACTTTAAATACCCTAGAAGAGCGAATAGCAACTTTTGAAAAGATTACAACGTTTTTTGAAGGAAATACTCAGATGACTTCTTTGGCAAGTGCCTATCTTCCTGAGAGTGGATATGAAGACCGTATTCTTAACGCTCTTTCTTTGGCAGGGCAGAATTCTGGTTTGTATATTCAAAAATTAGTTTCAACGGGAACAGAGCAATCCACACTACAAGCCCAAATTCCTTATACAGCAGAGACAGATGCTGATGGAGCACCCACTACTCCAAATCAATTAAGAATGAAGAATTTAGAAGTTACGTTCACAGGCATTGGAACCTATGAAAATATGAAACAATTTCTATCCAATCTTTCTTCTTTAGAAAGAGGCTTCAAATCCTCTCTTATTTCTATACAAAAAGCCGAGATACTTGAAGAGTTTGCAGATACAAGTGATGACACTCTTGCTTCTTTGAGTAAAAAAGATGATGTTCTCCAAATGAATGTTACTTTGAGTTTTCTTTATGCAACGAAATCTCTGGCAAAGGGAGAAGATATACTAGCAAGTTTTGATCCTGCTTCACGCTCACTTACTTCTTTAGAAACTATGAGCAAAAGAGAGACAGTTTTCCCTATTGGTGGATTAAATGATCTCCCTTATACATTAGAAGGAAAAGCGAATCCTTTTCTTTTTTCTTCTGCTGAATAAAAAATATTTTCGTGAGACTAAAAAAGTCATTGCATCAAAATAAAAATCAACAACAATCTTTGATATTCTATGGAAGAAAATGGAACGGTAATGACAGCTAAGATTCCTCGCATTGATTCTATTGACACAAACTCTATCAATAGAAGTGTTTTACATATTATCCCTGAGGAAACAGTAAGGAAATATCGATTAGCACCTTTTGCAAAAGAAGAAAGTGTTGTTAAGGTTGCTATGGAGGATCCTCATGATATTCAGGCTTTGAATGTCTTACGTTTTTTGGCAAGAAAAGAAAATGTTGAATTTGATGTTTTTGTTGCTGAAAAGAGCTTGCTGGATTCCCTTTTGAAAATGTATGACTCTACAGAAGAAATCCTTAAAGATGTTGTAGATACATTCAAAGAAGAAAAAGAAAATATAGAGAGCCAAGAACAAGAAAAAAAATCAAATACTCTCTCTGAAATAACTAGTATTCAAAATGCTCCCGTTGCAAAATTAGTAGATGTTATTAGTAAACATGCTATAGATGGAAAAGCAAGTGATATCCATATTGAGCCTATAGATGATGAATACAGAGTCCGCTTTCGAGTAGATGGCATACTTCATTCCTCTCTTAGTCTTCCCAAAGACGTTGGAAAAGCTGTGGTGGCTCGTATTAAAATTCTTTCTAATCTCAAAATTGATGAAAAACGAAAACCTCAAGACGGACGTTTTCGTATGGAAAGTGATACGAGAAGAATTGATTTTCGAGTTTCAACCTTACCTGTTTTGGAAGGGGAAAAGGTAGTGCTTCGAGTTCTTGATAAAAATAGTGGATTGGGGGATATGAAATCGCTTGGCCTTATGGGAAGAAATTTTCGCATATTTAATAAGCGTATCTATGATCCCTATGGAATTATTCTTATCACGGGACCAACGGGGTCGGGTAAATCAACAACGCTTTATGCTTTCCTCAAAGCACTTAATAAAGTTACTACTAATATTATTACCCTTGAAGATCCAGTGGAATACTATCTCGATGGGATTAATCAGAGTCAAGTTCGACCTGAAATAGGATATACCTTTGCTTCAGGACTCCGTTCTATTTTGAGGCAAGATCCTAATGTTATTATGGTTGGAGAAATTCGAGATTCTGAAACAGCAGAACTTTCTATTCACGCTGCTCTTACAGGACACCTTGTTTTTTCAACGCTTCATACCAATACGGCAATTGGAGCTATTCCTCGTCTTATTGATATGGGACTCGAAGGATTTCTCCTCGCATCTTCTCTCAAAGTTGTTGCAGCACAACGCTTGGTTCGTAGAGTGTGTGAAAAATGTAAGGGAGAAGAACACATACCCAAAGATATGCAAGAAAATATTCGAAAGAAACTTTCGCTTTTAGAAGAAGAGGATCTTAAACAATATGGAGTAGATATACAAAAACCTCTTGTTTTTTATAAAGGAAAAGGATGTGAACATTGTGGGGGATCTGGATATAAAGGACGTCTAGCTATTTATGAGGTTTTGGAAGTTGATGATGTTATCTCTTCTTTGATGGTTAAACAGCATGTTTCCGATGTAGAGATTGAAAAACAAGCTATTGCACAAGGTATGATGTTTATGAAACAAGATGGCTTTTTGAAAGCTTTACAAGGACAAACAACCCTCGCTGAAATTGAGCGTGTTACTGAAGGAAAAGCTTCAATTGGAGGGGATATGGATGATGATGCTGGGTGATATAGATAGGAATTTTTTTCTATGATATACTGAAGTAAGAAAGAGAATATAAGAGTAGCGTGCTAAAATTTTCTAAAGATAAACGTAAACATATGAGTGACGCTCTAGTGGGGAAAAAGGTTCTTCTTGTAGAAGATGATGTTTTTGTAAGTGATGTCTATTCTACACGTCTTTCTCGTGAGGGTTATCAAGTTTTTCTGATGAGTAATGGTCGTGATGCTGTGAGTTGGTTAGAAACAAATATCCCTGACATTGTTTTACTTGACATTATGATGCCGTATATGGATGGTATAGAGGTTCTCAAAGAATTTCGTCAAAAAGATGTGTGTAAAGATGTTCCTGTAATTATGCTTACCAATCTTTCAGAAAAAGAAAATATTCGTGAAGCTCTTTCTCTTGGAGCTAACGATTACCTTATCAAATCACATTTTACTCCTTCGGAGATTGTAAATAAAGTAAATGTTTTTTTTCAGCCATCTACAGAGTAAAGAAATTGTAAGAGTAAATAGTAAACGTATATTCACATGGATCGCCTTCATATAGAACAAAAAATTAAAAGTCTTCTTCGACTTGTTCCTCAACAGGGAGCTTCAGATCTTCATCTCGTTGTTGGACGACATCCAACACTTCGTGTAGATGGAAAGCTGTATCCCATAACGCAAGAAGCAATGCTTCAAGATGAGGATGTAAAATCTTTTGCCTCCATCCTTCTTAATGAACAAAATAAAAAAATACTTATTGATGATGGACAGGTTGATTTTTCGTATGATTTCGAAGGAAGAGTGCGTTTTCGTGTAAACATTTTTTATCAACAAGGATTTACGAGTATCGCTATGCGACTTATTACTCGTGATATACGAACTTTAGAAGATCTCCATATTCCCAAAATGCTCTATGATGTGACGAAATATTCACAGGGACTTGTTCTTATTACTGGTCCTGTAGGACATGGAAAATCTACGACGCTTGCATCTCTTATCGATTTCATAAATCATAATGAGGATAAAAATATTATTACTATAGAAGATCCTATAGAATATATTTATCAGCAAGATCGCTGTATTATTTCTCAAAGAGAAGTTGGTCAAGATACCGAAAGTTTTCAAAAAGCACTTTACGCTGTTTTTCGAGAAGATGCCAACGTTGTTTTATTGGGAGAACTTCGAGATTATGCCACAATTGCAACAGCAATGACGGCTGCAGAAACAGGACATCTTATTTTTGCTACCCTTCATACCAATGACAGTGCTCAAACTATCGATCGTATTATCGATGTTTTTCCAGCGCATCAGCAAAATCAAATACGATCTCAACTAGCGAGTGTCCTTATCGCGGTTGTTTCTCAGAGACTTGTTCCTCGTATAGATGGGGGAAGGGTTCCCGCTATAGAGGTAATGTTTAAAAATAATGCTATTGAAAATCTTATTCGTGAAAATAAGGCTTTTCAGATAGATAATGTTATCGAAACGAATTTGAGTCAGGGAATGATTTCATTGGATAAATCTTTATCTCTTCTCGTTCAACAAGGACTTATTTCTACTGAAAACGCTTTTCGTTATGCGAAAAATAAAGATTATTTCAAAATGCTGATCAAAAGATAATTTAAATACTAAAAGTTTGTGTATGAAATATCGTTTCGTAGCAAAAGATGCTCAAGGAAGAACAAAAACAGGTGTAGTAAGTGCGGGTGACTCGCAAGGAGCTCTTAGGCTTCTTCAAGATAAATCATTGATAATAGTTTCCATCGAGCGAGCTGATCGCAATAAGACACTAGAGGAATTGAGTTATCTTTGGGAAGGGGTAAGTACGGTAGATCTCGTGATGATGTTTCGACAACTGGTAACCTTGATCGGAGCGAAAGTCCCCATCCTCACTTCTTTTCGTGTTATACAAAAGCAAATTACGAACAAGCATCTTCTTCGTGTTTTACAAGAAGTCGGGGATGATATAGAAGACGGAACCTCTCTCTATGAAAGTATGTCTCGTCATCCACGAGTATTCACTCCTTTGATGGTAAGTATGGTTCGCTCAGGTGAAGTCTCAGGACACCTTCATGAATCACTCGAATACATCGCCAGTAATCTCGAGAAAAATTATGCACTTACCTCTAAAATAAAAGGAGCTTTAATGTATCCAGGATTCATCCTTTCCGCTGCGCTTGTTGTAGGATTTTTGGTTATTACCTTTATCCTTCCTAATCTCACACAGATTATTAAGGATATGAATGTTGTAACGCCTTGGTATACACAGCTCCTTATGAATATAGGAGACTTTATGAAAAGCTATTGGTGGCTGGCTCTTGCAATTTTTGCCTCGGTAGTTGGATTTGCGTTTTATTATATTCATACGCCCGTAGGAAAAAGAGAATGGGATAAAACACAGCTTAAAATTCCTGTTATCGGAAATCTTTTGAGCTATATGTATATTTCTCGTTTTTCTGATAATTTTTCAACGCTTCTTTCGGGAGGTATCCCTGTGGTGACCTCTCTCCAAATTGTGGCAAGTGTTGTGGGAAATAGTGAATTTGAAAGGGTGCTTCTTGAGGCATCAGATGAAGCCAAAAAAGGAGGTACGATTAGCTCAGTTTTTCGTCGTTCAGAAATTTTCCCCCCTATTGTGACGCAGATGATCGAGATCGGAGAAGAGACGGGGGAGACGGAAGAAACGCTCAAAAGCGTTACAAGTTTCTATGATCAACAAACCGATGCCCTTGCGAGAAATCTTACGACTCTTATAGAACCATTCCTTATCGTCGTTTTGGGTATAGGTGTGGCTATTATGGTAGTGGGAATACTCCTCCCGATATACAATATTTCTTCTACGGCTATAAGTGGAACATAGGAAGAGAGAATGCTCAATATACTAAAATATAAAAAAAGAAAGGAGGTACATATGGCAAAAACAACAAAAAAAGGATTTACGCTTATCGAACTTCTTATCGTTATCGCTATTATTGGAATTTTGGCATCTATTGTTTTGGTAAGTTTGAGCAGTGCGAGAGAAAGAGCTCGAGTAGCAGAATTTAAATCTCAAGTTTCGAGTATCGTGAGTGCAACAACGATGGAATGTGATGATGGTTTTTTTGATGGGGATTCTACTACGGTTGATGGACAGACACTTCCTTCTGGATTAGAGCTTATTACTTTGCCAGATTGTTCCTTTGGTTGGGTCGCTACTGTAGCTACAGATACAAATCGCATACCACCAGATGGATGTCCAACATCATTTCAAACCGAGGGAGTAATTGCTTGGGGATGTTAAGAAAAAGTAAAAACTAAAAAGAAGGGAGGTGATATTTATGAAAAAAACAACAAAAAAAGGATTTACGCTTATCGAACTTCTCATCGTTATCGCTATTATCGGAATTTTGGCATCTATCGTATTGGTAAGTTTGAGTAGTGCTAGAGAAAAGGCAAAGAAAGCACAATTTCATGCTCATGTTAGTAGTTCTGTTGCAAGATTAATTTTATTGTGTGACGGTGTAAACACAGCTAATGTAACGAGCGCTACACTTGGCTTGGATACAAATATCGCAAATGCTACAACAGTAGCAGCTTACAACTGTAATGCTTCTGCGCAAACTGTTACTGTCACCCCAGCAGCAGCTTTGGGTACTTTACCTGGATGTACTAGCGTTACAATTGCTCAAGAAGGAATGAATAAAACAAACTGTCCTTAGTTTTTCCTTGGTTTTTTTCCTTGCTGAAACAATTTCGGCAAGGAGAGGGAATGCAGGAAATTGCAAGGGGATGATTAGTAGAGAATATATACAATGAACATTTTTCTTTTCCTATTTTTTTTCTTTGGACTTCTTATCGGAAGTTTTCTTAATGTTGTTTTGGCTCGGCTTCGTACAGAAGAGACGCTTTTGGGGCGATCGTATTGTCGGAGCTGTCGTAAATATATAGTATGGTACGATAATATTCCGCTCATAAGTTTTTTGATCCTCGGCGGGAAATGTCGACACTGCCACGAACCTATTTCATCCAGATATTTTTGTGTCGAAATAGCAACAGCGATGCTGTTTACGCTCGTTGGGTGGAAGTTTTTTGAAATCACGTCTCTTGTTTCTTGGATAGAAACGGCGATGTATTTGAGTGTTTTCTCTCTCGCACTTGTGATCGCTCTGTATGATAGCAAGTATTTTGAAATTCCTATGCGTTTGATGTGGGCGATGATAGTAGTTATTATTCTCTTTTTTCTCTTTCTCGATGCTAGAGTATTTACTTCGGTTTCTTCTGTGTGGGATTTGCGTTTGTATATGGGGATTGTTTCTGGAATTGTGGCATTTGAATTTTTTTGGCTTTTGAGTTTTGTTTCTCGGGAGCGTTGGATGGGATATGGAGATGCGTATGTCGCTTTTGCTTTGGGACTTCTTTTGGGAACAGGAGCATTTACCGCAATTATTTTGGCATTTGTTCTCGGTGCGCTGTATGGTATTTCGCAGATGTTTTTGGGGAAGAAAAAGCTTTCTTCTCAGGTTCCTTTCGCACCCTTTCTTTTTGGAGGAATGGCTCTATTCTTGCTTTTTTCTGACATAGTGTGCCATTTTTCGTGGTTTGTTGCGTGTTGGTAATAAGGTATGATATACTTAAACATATGATACAAAGAAAACAAAAATATACGGGCTTTACGCTTATTGAAGTGATGGCGGTTATTGGTATTATTTCTATAATGACATCAATTCTTTTTGTTTCTTTTGATGGTCCGAAAAAACAAACGTATCTCGATAATGCTCAGCGTCAATTGATTACGGATTTGCGTTTTCTCCAAAAATCTACTCTCAGTGGAACCGTGCCTTCGGGAATATCAGGCTCTGTTTGTGGACATGGACTACATCGTACGAGTGATACTCAATATCAGTTTTTTGTTATTACGAAAGCAGATGCTGGGGGAGATTGTACAAGCACCACTTATTCTAAAACCTCGACAACAGGCACTCTCTATGGCGAAGTGAAAACCTTTGAAAAAGGAGTGGATTTCGGAAATCCTCAAGATCTCTATTTCGAAGTTCCTCATGGCAAAGTGTATTCCAATGGTGTAGAGGGAAACATCTCTTATACATTAGAGTTAGATGGAGAAAGTCTTCAGGTCTGTGTTCCTTCTTCTGGAAATATTACAGAGGGTGGTTGTTAATATTTATTACGTATGAATCGATATCACAAAAAACAAAAGATGCAAGGATTTTCTCTTATGGAGGTTGTCGTGGCTATAGCTGTTTTGGGCATTGGATTTCTCGGTGTTATGAATTTGTACTCGGGGAGTATTATGAGAAACGCTTCTCTCAGAGATCAAACGACAGCAATATCTCTGGCACAAGAAGGTGTGGAGTTGGTTCGAGAGTTTGCTGAGAGTAATTTGGGGAATTTAAATGATGCTAATAATTATAGAGTTCATATTGATGCGACAAATTCTATAGAATTAGCCACTTCTTCCGATTATAAACTCTATTATTCAACATCCGTTATTGGAGATATCGGGAGATTTTCCCATACATCTGGGGGGGTAGACACAGGATTTTTGAGGAAAATAATTATAGCAAAGATAGATCTTGATGGCATCGGTGATCTGGATGCAAAAGTAACGTCTATGGTAGTGTGGAAGAGTACAACTTTCCCTTCAGAAGCTGACTGCTCCTTGTCGACCAATTGTATGATGGCAACGATGGATTTGATAGCTCAATAATACTTTCAAAACTATGATACAAAAATTTTTTGCAAAACGACGAGGGTCTCTTGCTAGGTCTTCTCGAAAAGGACTTTCTCTTCTCGAGGTTATCGTGGCTATAGCTGTGTTTACTATCATTATGATTGCTACGGTAGAGGTATTTTCTTCTATGATCAAGACAAAAGCCGAAGCTGATCGTATGCGGGAAAGTCATCAAAAAGCTCAAGTCGCTATCGAGACGATTACCAAATCTATTCGAAGTGGTGTTGTGGTTAGTCCTGCCTCTAGTGTCCCAATCACAAATGATAGTGATACTATTCGTATTTATGATTATTCTCAATTGCAGTGTATAGAATATAGCTTTTCAAGCGATGCTTTGCAAAAGAAATTTGTGATAATGGATTACGATGATCGTGCTGATTGTTCGGGATCACCATCTTTTTCTGGTTTGCAAACTATGGTCGACGCTACTACAAAAGGAACTTTTGATATATCGTGGGAGACTGACAATAAGTACGTAACGATTGCACTTCTCCTTATTGCACCAAATCTTTCAGAAACAACCAATCAAACACGCGTTCAGACAACGGTTTCTATGAGAAATCTCAAATAAAAAGATTGCTATGAGTTTGGGAAATATACAAAAAGAATTTGATAAAAAAGAATCTTCTCTCGAAGAAGAGCGAAAGCATATAAGTGAATATGATGCTTTGGAAAATCTTCATAGTTCTGACCAAGAACGAAAGAGAAAAGAAAGAGATATTGAGCAAAGTGATGAATTGGAGCGATTAGAAAAAGCCTCGATAAAAAAAAGAAGAAGAGCTTTATTTTTGGGCATAAGCGTCTTGGTATTTATCGGGTCTCTGGCTGGTATTGCGGTATTTTTGGGACTTTTTCGTGATTTTTCTTTTGATGAGAGTCGTGTTGTTTTGGAAGTAGAAAGTGTGGAAGTGATAGAAAATGGAAAAGATGTAGAATATACAATCATAGTCCAAAATAAAAACTGGAGTGTTTTAGAAGACGTTTCCCTTGTGGTTCAGTACCCTGCTTCATTTCGTCCCGATGAAGGGAGTTTTGATATCCAAGAAGGCTCACAAAAAGGACGTATAGAAATAGGAGAGCTTTCGAAAAATTCCGAAGAAAACATCACGTTGAAAGGGAAATTTTTTGGTGCTCAGGGAGAAATAGGCTATATGGATTTTTCTGTTCGTTATGCTACGGTAATAGGAGAAGGTCGTTTTGAAAGAGCATTACAGCGATCTATAACGCTCACGGGATCAGCACTTTCTTTCGATATCAATGGAACATTGGAGGTAACTCCAGGAGAGCAAACAGAATACTTGATAGAATATACCAATAACACAGGAAGCCCTATTTATAATGCCCGACTGGTCGCATCAATATCAGATCGCTTTGTGTTAACGGAAACAGAACCTTCAGTTTCACAAAAAGAACTTACGCGACTTATCTGGCAATTGGGGACACTAGAAACAGGAAAAACAGGTATGGTGAAAGTGCGGGGGACTTACTATCAAGAAGCAAACTCCAAAGCTTCATTTTCTGCACAATTAGGAAATATTCAGGGAGATAATTCTTTTTATGCCATAGCCTCTAAAGAAGCAACGACAGCTATTATTCCGTCTTTACTTTTTGTAAAAATACTCCCTACAACAGCATTACATTCTATTGTTCAGGTGGGTCAGAATGTTCCTCTTATGATTCAGTATGCCAATCAATCAGAGATTGGTCTTCCAAGTGGTATAGTGCAAGTTGTTATCGATGGAGATATCTGGAACTATGAAAAAATAAGCATTGCTGGAGGAAAATGGGATGAGAAAAATAGGACAATTACCTGGAGAGCTTCTGATGTTCCTGAACTTCGTGATCTCGCACCTGGTGAAAAAGGACAAATTCTTTTTTCTCTTCCTGTTAAGGAGCGATTAGCTGTATCTGGATCAAATGATAAAAACTTCACATCTTCTTTGCGAGCTATTATTGATAGTCCAGATGCTTTAAGTCGTTTGGGATTAGAAAATGTTTTTGGAAGTGATATTGTCACTCTAAAACTACAAACATTTATTGATGTTGTGCTCGATATACAAAGCAGAGAAGGCACTCCTCTTTCTGATATTCGTTTTTCGGGAAATGAAACGGTAGATCTCGATGTAGTTATGAAAATAAATAATCCTTATAATGATGTGACGAATGCAAAATTTTCTTTTAGTATTCCTTCTGGGGTTGAATGGGGAGGGTTTCTGGATGGTATAGAAGAAGAAACAGTATATTACGATGAAAGACGCCGAAGCATAGAATGGGATTTGGGAAAAATAGATGCAGGAACAGGAGAATATAAAGATGCTCGAGAAATTGCTTTTTCTCTAGCATTTACTCCACAAGAATATCAAAATAATACTAAAGCGACTCTTATAAGGGGAATGAATTTTTTGGGGACAGATACCTTTGTAGAAAAAGATTTTACCTTTTCTTTGGATGACAAAGAAACACGTTTATTGCGATGGTAGTAGCATTTCTTATATGACGAGACAGAGAAATCTTATACTTTCTTTGAAAAGCGGAGTACTACATACTCCGTTTTTTATGCCTGATGCTACACGAGCTACTGTTCGAGGACTATCGAGTGAAGATATCGTTTCTTCTGGCATAGAAGCTCTTGTGGTAAATACGTACCATCTCCTTCTTCATCCAGGATCAGAATACATACAGCGTTTTGGTGGTGTTCATAGTTTTATGCGTTGGGATGGTCCCATTCTTTCAGATTCTGGGGGATATCAAGTATATTCTTTGATACATAAGCATCCAGAGAGAGGAAAGGTTGACGAGGAAAAAGTGACGTTCCGATCTCCTCGAGAGGGGAATCTTTATGAAATTACTCCTGAGAAATCTATAGCAATTCAATTTGCATTGGGTGTGGATATGATGGTGTGTTTGGATGATCCGCGACCAAATGAATCCCCAAAAGAAGAAATTGCCAATGCGGTAGAACGAAGTATTCGATGGGCAAGACGTTGTAAAGATGAATATGAGAGGCAAATACAAAAAAGAAATCTTTCTGACGATGAAAAACCCTTACTTTTTGGAGTTGTTCAAGGTGGTCCCTATAGAGATTTGCGTAAACGAAGTGTGGACGAATTAGTAAATATTGGTTTTGATGGGTATGGATTTGGAGCAAGGCATATTGATGAGAGGGGTGTTTTTATGGAAGATATTATTGGATATACCGCTTCGATTCTTCCAGAGGAAAAACCACGATTTGCTCTCGGCATAGGAACTCCTTCTGATATTGTGAAATGCTTTAGACTCGGATGGGATATGTTTGATTGTGTTATTCCCACAAGAGAAGGACGTCATGGACGAGCTTTTTGTTTTGAGAAGGGTGAAAATTCTTGGTATAAAACTCTTTCCGTAAAAAATACGTGTTTTCGAGAAGAAAAAGATCCTTTGGAAAAAGGATGCGATTGTCCCTCGTGTGGTGGTGGGTATTCTCTCGGATATATACATCACCTTTTTCGTATAGGAGAAATGCTTGGACCACGACTTGTCTCTTTACATAATCTTCGTTTCTATGCACGACTAATGGAGAAATTACGAAAAAACGATGAAGATATTTGGTAAGGTATGTACCTTTCCCTCTTGGTATTTTTTTCTTTTGAAAAAAGGGGAAAGGAGAGATTTTTTTCCTATGCCTTTTTTCCTATGCCTTTTTTCCACCCTGCCACGGC
>JAGYLL010000020.1 GCA_018401135.1 Candidatus Moraniibacteriota bacterium
TACCCCGAAGGGGGGAGGGATTTGTATTTCGGATGGAACCCCGCCTACGCGTGGGAAAGGAAAAAGAACGGGGGGGAAGAGAGAGGGGAGGGATTTTGGGCAGGGGGAGAGGAAAGAAATGGAATATAGTTTTGATATACAAAACTTGCTTTTTTATGCAAATACAGTATCATCTCCAATAAGTTCTTTTACAAGAGAGTGTTGTGTTATGAGCAAGAAGAGTCAAAGAAAAGAAAATGATCTTTGCGATTTTAATTTTCTTCATACGGAAATCCCATCAGAATATTATGAGCAAAGAATTCCCAAAAAATATCGGAAGACACATCGTATATTCTTTCTGGAAGAAAATGCTCAAGAGGGTATTTTTTGGGCCGAGACTATTCTTTTTTCTCAAAAGAGGGAAAGAAGGGGGGTGGGTATTCAAAGAAAGCGTATCGGTGGACAAGAGTATTACGGTTTCGAGATTACTGATGAAGAATTAAAGAAAATAGTCAGTGTTCCCAGAAACTATACATTCGTCCTTCAAAAGAAGCGAGATTAAAATATGAGAACAGTAACGTTATATGTAGCTTTGAGTGTACTGGAGCAAATATGGAAAAAAGGAGGAGTTGATAATTATGTAACTCTCCAGTCGGTATCTGAGGATGCCCATATTTCCATAAGCTATGTAGAATCTATAGCGAGCTGTCTTGGAAATCTAGGTATTTTAACCGGGAAACGAGGACGGTCTGGTGGGTATACATTTTCCAGATCACTCCAAGACATAACAATTTTTGAAGTGGCTCTGGGTATTTCTGAACAGGGGAATAAATCTCTTCCAAGAAATTTGAAAATACTGTACAGCTTTCTTGATGGCGTGAGTCTGGAAGAGTATTTACAGGCTTGCTTATGACAGTATGAAAATAGGGGAATGTGCTTTCCCCAACTCCTTTTTCGAAAGGAGCTTTTTATTTTATGGAGAAAAAATTTGTCTTTTCCCTTTTTTCTCTTTACACTGTACTTTTAGATAAGAAGAGGGGATATCATTTAGAATTCCTATGTATAATTTTTTCACCCCATTTCCCTCGTATAGAAATTTTTCTCCCATAACAAATTTCGGTATTCTTTTTGTTTTTCTCCTGATCAATTTAGTCTCTGTTTGGATCTTGGGAGATATTCCTTGGCTCGCATCTTTTCCTATAGCATTTTCTGGATTTCTGGCACTTCTTTATTCACGGAGCAAGAAACTTTTTCTTACCTACATCGCCTTTGCTCTAGCGGGGGCTCTCCAAGAAATATTTTTTATTTCTTTTGGTATTTGGTCTTACAAAGACACTTCTTTTTTTTCTATTCCCCTCTATCTTCCTTTTATTTGGGGAAATATTAGTATTCTTTGTATAAGTTTTTTCAAAGGAATATTTACGGTAAAACCTTTTTCTTTGTGGCTTCATAATCCCCCTCGTTTTTTCATTCTTACTTTGACACTTACTTTTGCTATAGTTTTCTCTCTTGTGAGTATTTTCCTTTTTTGGGAACGTCCTTTTCTCCTCTTTGCACTCTTTGTGCTTATCGATATATTTCTCATTTATATGGTAAGAAGTGTTCCTTTTGCTCTTGTTGGAATAACGGCACTTCTTTGTGGCTCTCTAGGTGATTTGGTTTCGGTAGCAACACAGAGATGGACATACTCTGTTGGGGGAACAGTTTTTGGTGTTCCTCCTTATATTTTTATCGGTTGGGATATAGTTGGACTTTTTATAATTGCTTTCTATATATCTTTGGAAGCCTTCGAAAAAGAATATCTTTATAAAGAAAAAGAAGATAAAAATGTTTCATAGTATAAATAACAAGCGCCTCCTGATAGTTCTCAGTGAGGCGCATTTCCTTGTCTTATTTTCGTTCCGTCTTTGGTTTTTTGGAACGTTTTATTTTTTGAAGGCTTCGAGAACCTCATTGGCTCTAGCTATATCTTTCTGTGCTATTGCCATAGATGCCCTTGCCCTCGCTTGTTTTTCTTGAGATATCTTTTCGATTTTTGCTCTGAGTGATTCTTCCGTAATCCTATCGGGATTCCAATGTTTGAGATTATAGACGATTTGTGCATTTTCCCAGTCGCCTTCATCTGAAACAAAAATGATATGAGGAGAAACGGTTCCACCTTGAACCCAGAAACTTCGTGTCTTCTCGTCAAAATACCAAGGCATAACGAGGAAAAAATTAGGAGGAAGTTTGATGGCGAGAACTTTTTGAGAGAAAAGAACCCAAGGATCGTCGCTAATTTTGTATTGCTCGATCCACAAAGCGAGTAGCTCTGTGGTAATTCGCTTTGTGGGATCCATATTCCAGCCGTAACTATCGTAGAATCCACCAATGATATTCATCTTGCTTTATCCTCGTTTGTCGTATTCGGGGCATTTCGGTGAAATGCTTATGTGCCCGTTACGATTTTTCATTCTACAAAAATAAAGCAAAAAAAGCAAGATACGTGGGGGGGATAATTGAAATAAAGGGAATGATAACTTTTTTGAAGTTTGAGCTCTGGGCGTTTTTATAATGGACATATATTTATAATATGATGTAGAGTGGGAATGTAGGATAGAAATGGTTATTTTTCTCAACTAAAAGGAGATGCATTTATGTTCTGGGCTATAGTGTATTCCATTCTTCCTCACCCTAGGAGAGATAGACACAAATTTTCTCTCTATCGGCATTGGTTCTTTTCTTATCTGGAGCCTCGTGTTATTGCGTGGCACAAAAAATCTCTCTATGCACTCGATCAGGGGTTTAGGATGGATCAAGAGCAAAAAGATCTTTTGAAAAAAAGATCAGAATATCTTGCAAGAGGCGGAGATCCTATGGATTGGGAGTATCCATCGATAAAAATAGAAATAGAAGACTTGCCTTAAAATATGTTCATTTCGGTATGCTTTACAAAGCATACCTTTTTATTTGAGAAAATTTTTTTTGAAAGAGTGGTTGAGTTTAATGATAATACCTCTAGCCACGTCGCTTGCAAACGACGTGGCTGGGGAAGAGGGATTTTCGCCTCTCCCGCCAAGGCGGGATCCTTGTCCAGGTAGCGCTGAACGCTCACTCGTTCGCGTCCATCGACACTCTTCCGCCAAGGCGGAATCGTTCCTACCCGTTCGAATCCCTTTCTTCAATTAAACAAAAAATATCTCACCCTATGAAGGGGAGATATCTTTTTGTTAGCTGGGGAAGAGGGATTCGAACCCCCGCGTGACGGGACCAAAACCCGTTGCCTTACCGCTTGGCTATTCCCCAAATTATTATTTCTTTCTCTGGTATTAAATCACAAAAATTCAACTATGGAAAGCATTAGGAGGGAGATGCTGGAGAATCCATAGGATTGCCACCAAATATTTCCAATGCATCATCCATAGTAGCACTTGAAGATTCTTGTTTTACTTCTTTTTTAGGAGAGGCACTTCTTTTGTATCCAGATTCTTCGTCCGTTACACATAGGAGAGAAAGACGAGACCCAATTAGAGTAGCCAGAATTTCTTCTGCTGTCAATCGATTCTTGGATTCATTGATTTTGTCTTTATGGAGAGGAAAACGAAGAGAGAGAACAAGACGATTTCCTTTTTCTACGTGAAGAGGTGTGGCATTTGAGAAAAGAAGAGAAAGAGAAATACCTTTTTCTTTTATTTTTTCCAAGAAATTATCCCATATACTATGAATAGTTTCTATGGAAATAGAGGTCATTTCCTTTTTTTGAATAATTGGCGGTTCTTTTATGGAAAGTTTCGGCTCTTCTTGAGAAATATTTTTTGATTTTTTTGGCTCAGATGGAGAAGGGGAAATTATTTTCTTTATTTCTTCTTTGTGCTGAAGAGGTTTTTCTTGAGAAGGAGTATCTTTTTGTTTTGATGGAAGAAATATATTTTTAGGAGTGGAGGGATTATTAGAAGCAGTTATTTTTACCGAAACGATTTCGAGGGGGAGTTGGGGGAGAAAAGACGTTTTTATTTTGGTCTGGGCGATCGAAAGTTCCTCGATAGTTTTGAGAAGTTTTTCTGTGGAAACGGTCTTTGTTAAATGCACCATATATTTTTGAGAAAAAGCATCGGCAAAATATTTTGAAGAACTTTTTTTCTCTTTACTAAGACTTTCATAGAGAGTTTCACGAAGAAAGAGAATGAGTCGTTTGGTAAACATTTCTGGATCTTGTCCTTTTTTTATAAGCAGATCTATTTTTTGGAGAATATCCCAACCTGATGCCTCGAAAAGAGCCTGAGCAAATTCGACGATAGTAGTATTTTTAGAAAAACCAAGAAAGGCTTCCACATCTTTTTGACTAAGCGTGGTATCTTTGCCAAGAACAAGAAGTTGTGAAAAAAGAGATTCGGCATCACGCATCCCACCCTCTGATGCCAAAGCTATGATTTGAAAAACACCATCTTCCACAGTAACTTTTTCTTCTTGAGCTATAGCAGAGAGTTTTTCTATAATATCTTCAGAGGGAATTCGAGAAAATTCGAAACATTGACAACGTGATTTTACCGTATCGAGGACTTTGTGGATTTCAGTTGTTGCAAGGATGAATATGATATGTTTTGGAGGTTCTTCTAGGGTTTTAAGAAGAGCATTAAAGGCTCCTTTGGAGAGCATATGAACTTCATCGATAATATATACTTTGTAAGGTGCATTTATTGGTGGAAGAGATACTTCATCTCTAATTTGGCGAATATTATCTACTCCTGTGTACGAGGCGGCGTCAATTTCTACGACATTCATAGAAATTCCTGATGTGATTTCTGTGCAACTTGTACATTGTTCACATGGGTTGAGAGTTTTTCTTTCTTGGCAATTAATTGTTTTTGCAAAAATTCGAGCCAAAGACGTTTTCCCTGTTCCCCGAGGACCTGAGAAAAGATAAGCATGGCTTATTCGATTGGACTTTATAGATCCTGAAAGAGCTCGAATAATAGTATCTTGTCCCTTAACAGTTTCAAATGTTTTTGGTCGATATTTTTGATATATAGTAGCCATAGAAAACTCTTTTATAATACAATAGAGTAAGTATAGGATGAAAGTTTGTTTTTTGAAAGTTTTTAATGAAAGGGACTACTTTTTAAAAACGATAAATTTGTAGCCCAAGAAATTCCATAAAAGAACAGAAATAGCTGATGTTGCTGCTGAAAGGGTCGCCCATATTTTCGGTTCAAAAGAAGAAGGTGCTCCAATAATATTTACCATTGTATGAGAAACACCGATATTTATAATAGCTCCCATGATGCTCACAAGAAGAAACTGAGAGAATTCTTTTTTTATATCACCTTTGCTTTTATCTTCAAACGACCAAAATTTATTCCAGAAATAACTATTGATAACAGCCAAACAAAAAGAAATTGTTTTGAAAAAAGTAAAAAATGGTCCAGAAGCAATGTTAGTAAAAAACATTAATAAACTCAAAACACCAAGATCTACGGAAAAGTTCGATGCACCTACCGCTCCGAATTTGGCAAGTTGAAAGAAAAACCTCGCTACAAATCGGGAAAGGAGGTGTCCTATAACAATACCAAGTATTGCAAAAATAATAAAAAATATAAATATGAGGAGGGGGTGTATGAAAAGATAATTTGTATTTGCAAGTACAAAGGTAAACATACTCCCAAAAAGAGCACCATTGACAGCTCCAAAAAGAATATCTCTTTGGGTAAGAGGGATGGTATTTTTTTCCATACAAAAAAGAGATTAGTCTAGTTCATTAAAAAAAGAGAAGAAAAAACTCACACAGTCTCATTTTGCTTCTTTTTCTCTAATTCACGTTCTATTTGTTCTATATCAGCCTTCCATTCATCAAGAAGTTCCAATGAAGAAGCGTCATCTTCTTCGAGAATGGGATTTTTTTCAAGAGCTTCTTCTGACTCTTTTGATCGACGAGATTCTTCTTCTTGTTGTGCTTTTTGCAACATTTCAATAATAGTGTCTTGAGCAAGGATTTCTGGATGTTCTTTGGCTTTAGCAACAATGTTTTCTACCGCTGCCCAAGAAGAATCAATATCTCGTGGAAGCACAATGGCAACTTCATCACCTGGTTCAACGTGAAAATAGGTAATGGAAGCCAAAAGTATACGATGAGGTTTTCCATTGGCGATAATATAATAGTTGCCATTTTCGTCTTGAGTAGCAATGCCTAGAGCATGTTTTCTTTCTGCTGGTCCAATTTGTTTGTAAATAAATGATCCATCAGACGTTATGGTGAGTTTGAGCATATCTCCCTCTACGAGCTTAGACTTGGATGCATAATTAGCAGGAACAGGATATTGTTTTCCATCTGTTCCTATCATAATTTGCCCATCAAATGTCCCTTGAACTACAGTAGATCCGTCTTCAAATTCTTGTGTCTTGTGACGACGACCAACACGCTTTTTTCCTTCTAATTGGAGAAGCATTGCTTTGGCTCCCTGAATAGTTTTTTCTGCACTAGAAATCATATCACGAAGAGAATCAATTCTTTGTGATCGTTCTTGTTCGCCCATCTCTTTGGTTTCGTTTAGATTTGTCATGATTTTGTTTTATCTGAACACACAAAAGTTTGTATGAAGCAGATTTTTATTTTTTGGATAACTTATATATAGTTAGTATAGATGATTATATAAAATTAGCAAGAGGTATCAAAATAAGGGGAAACACTTTTTATCAGGAGGGGTATATTTTCTTGCGATATTTGTAAATAAGGAGTACGCTAAAAAAAAGTCAAGAAATATACGCCCTATGAAATATATTCTACAAAAAAGTGATCCAAAAATTTCATACCTTATCGCTAAAGAGTTACGAAGACAAGAAGAAGGTATGGAGCTTATACCAAGTGAAAACTATGCATCCCCAGCTGTTTTAGAGGCTCTTGGTTCAGTATTTACTAATAAATATAGTGAGGGGTATCCAGGGAGGCGGTATTATGGGGGACAAGAGAATGTAGATGCTATAGAAAATCTTGCTCTTTCTCGAGCGAAAAAACTTTTTGGCGCTGAACACTGCAATGTGCAACCACTTTCAGGAGCACCTGCCAATCTTGCTGTCTACAGTGCTCTTTTAAAGCCCGGAGATACTGTTTTGGGAATGGATCTCTCTTGTGGAGGACATCTTACCCATGGTCATCCTGTGACATTACCAGCGAAAATATATCATTTCGAGCGATACAAAACAGAAGAAGATGGAAAAATTGACTATGAAAAACTTCGAAAAATTGCCAAAAAAGTAAAACCGAAAATTCTTCTTGCTGGATTTTCTTCTTATACACGAAAAATAAACTATGGTGCTTTCAAGAAAATAGCACAAGAGGTAGGTGCTATTTCTCTGTTTGATATGGCTCATGTTGCTGGACTTGTCGCAGGAAAAGCCTATCCCAATCCAATTGCCTATTTTGATATAGTGACGACAACGACTCATAAATCTTTGCGTGGACCGAGAGGTGGAATGATTTTGTGCAAGAAAGAATTTGCTCAAGCTATAGATAAAGCAGTATTCCCAGGTCTTCAAGGGGGTCCTCATGAAAACAACATTGCTTCTAAAGCAGTTGCTTTTGGAGAGGCTCTTTTGCCATCGTTTCGGGTATATGCCAAACAAGTTATAGTGAATGCAAAAATTTTGGAGAAGGAGTTTAAAAAAAGAAAGTACCATCTTGTTTTTGGGGGAACAGACTCGCATATGCTTCTTATTGATATTGTAAAGAGTCGAGGATTAACAGGAAAACAAGCACAAGATATTCTTGATGAAGTGGGCATCACTTTGAATAAGAATGTTATTCCTTATGATCTTCGAGGCCCTATGGATCCTAGTGGTATTCGTCTGGGAACACCAGCTATTACTACGCGTGGGATGAAAGAAGGAGAAATGAAAATGATCGTTGAGTATATAGATAGAGCTTTTTTGGCTTCAGAAAAACCAAGAGAACTCAAAAGTATTCGAAAAGACGTTAGGGATTTGTGTAAACAATTTCCTGTGTATAAAAAAAGTAAATAATTTTGTTTATTTTTTATGAAAGGAATTATTCTCGCTGGTGGAACAGGAACACGACTTCTTCCTCTTACCGCAACTACATCAAAACAGCTTTTGCCCGTATATGATCGACAAATGATATTTTATCCACTTAATACTCTTATTAAAGCTGGTATAAAAGATATACTCATCATTGTTTCCCCTGATCATAGTGGGCAGTTCCTAAATCTTTTGGGATCAATTTTTCTTCAATATGGAGTAAATATCTCTTTTATGGTTCAAAAAGCTCCTCGCGGTCTGGCAGATGCTTTTATTTTAGGAGAAGACTTTCTCGATAATGATTGTGTAGCTATGGTTTTGGGTGATAATATTTTCGAAGATGACTTTACCGATGCTATACAATCATTTCACTCAGGGGGGAGAATTTTTGCTCTAGAGGTTCCAGATCCTGAGCGATTTGGAGTAGTTGAGTTTGATGGGGAGGGGAGGGTTATTTCTATTGAAGAAAAACCAAAAAAGCCAAAAAGCCATTTCGCTATTCCTGGTATGTATGTATTTGATAATAGGGTTTCCTCTTTTGCCAAATCAGTATGCCCATCTGATCGTGGAGAGATTGAAATAACTGATATTCATAAGGTGTACCTAGAAAAAGGGGAATTAGATGTACGAAAACTCTCTGGAAAGTGGTTTGACGCTGGAACCTTTGATTCTCTTTTGGAAGCGGGGAAATTTGTTCAAGAGAAAAAACTTGGAAAAAGTTTTGATTCGATTGTCAATAAAGCAATTGAGGAGTATAATATAGAGGTAAAACGATTGCTAAAAGCTGTTTTCTAAGAAAAACTTTATGTCAAAAAAGATTAAAAAAGCGGTAGTGGCTGTAGCTGGTTCAGGAACGAGACTTTTACCTGCGACGAAGTCTATGCCCAAAGAAATGCTTCCTATTGTAGATAAACCAGCTATCCAAATTATTGTAGAAGAATTAGTAGAGGCTGGTATTGAAGATATTATTCTTGTTACGAAATGGGATAAGAAGCCCTTAGAAGACCATTTTGATCGTTCATGGGCACTAGAATATGATTTGGAAAAAGCGGGAAAATTAGAAAAACTTATTGAAATACAAAAAATAGCTGATCTAGCAAATTTTATTTATGTTCGACAAAAGGGACCCTATGGAAATGGCACCCCTCTTTTGAGCGTTGCTTCACTTGTTGATGATGAGCCTTTTTTGTATGCCTTCGGAGATGATCTTGTGAAATCAAAAGTTTCTTTTTCCAAACAAATGGTAGAAGAATATGAAGAATATCAAACACCTATTGTGGGAGTTCAACGTGTTTTGGAATCTGAAATGCACAAATACGGCATTGTCAAGTTAAAAGAAGGAACGAATGAAATGGAAAATATTATAGAAAAACCACAACCATCTGAAACATCCTCTCGACTCGCCCAATTTGGAAGATTCATCTTAAATCAAGATATAATCGAAGCTCTTCGAGAGACGAGTCTTGGTAAAGGGAATGAATTATGGCTTACGGATGCTATAGAAAAATATTTACTTTCAGGAAAGGTTGTTCGAGTAAAGGAGATCAAAGATGGTAAATGGCTTACAATGGGAGATCCTCTGAGTTATATGATGGCAAACCTTGAATATGCATTGGAAAGAGAAGATTTGAAGGAGCATATTATGGCGTATTTTAAAAATAAAACTACAAATAAAAAAAAGAGTAATTCTTGATTTGCACTATTTTGTACTGGCTGTATATCTCTCTTTTTGTTTTTATGGTGTTGGTTCCACACTTTGTCCGTGAGGGGTATTTTTTTGCTTCTCTGGGACAAGAGGTGACAGAGATGTTTCTTTTGTTTATGGCGGGTATTGTTCATTTAATTCTCTATAATTGGGCAGATACCCAAGCAAGAAATCTTTCAAAAGAAAGATTCTCCTTTTTCAAAAAAGTTTCTGAAGCAAGTAAGGATCTTACGTCTCTTTATACCCATATTGGGGTATTAAATCGAAAGATTGAGATATTAAGAGGTATTATTTTAACAGCTCCTCAGAAAGCATTCTCTCTGAAAAAAGAGAAACAATCTTCGTACGATTCCATTCTTAATGCTATTAAATTATTTGGAGATTGTGGGGAAGTAACGTTAGGATTTTATAATAAAAATACGAAAGAAATTTGCATAGAAATGTCTTCTCAAGTAGGATTTATATCAAGAGAGGGAAAAGAGCGTTGTTTTTGTGAGAATGAAAAAGAATATGTAAAGTATGGAGAATATAGCGTTATTCGCAGTAAACGAGGAATACGAAACATTTCAGCATACTGTACTTTAAAGAGAAATTATATTGATAGTCAAGACGCTGAGCTTATAAAAGCTATTCTTGTACAAGGGATATTTCTTTTTCTTACATTACAACAAGAAAAGAAGAAAGAAAAAGATTCTGTGTGATAGGTGCCGCGGTGTTGTTTACTAATTCTTGTTTTTGTGAAATAAAAAATTATATATCATTTATTTATACATAACGAATAAAAAGTATGAAAGTTCTCTTTCTCAAAGATGTGCCCAAGGTTGCCAAAAAAGGAGAGGTAAAAAATGTTTCTGATGGATATGCAAGAAACTACCTCCTTCCAAAGAAAATGGTTCAAAAAGTTTCTGAAGAACTTCTTCGGATGAAGGTGAAAAAAGAAAATGCAAAAAAAGCATCTCTTTTGCTTTTGGTAGAGAAGGAAAAACAATGGAGCAAGCTTGTTGAAACAATGAAAAGAATATCATTTTCTCGAAAAGCATCTAACGGCTCTCTCTTTGGGTCGATAACACAAAAAGATATTCTTGATGAGTTAAAAAAAATAGGAATACGAATTTCTTGTGAAGATATTATTATTTCCAATCCTATAAAAAAGATTGGTCAACATCAAATAATACTTGTTTTTCCACAAACGAAAGTACAAAAGAATCTTACTGTAGAAATTATTAAAGAATCATAATAATGAACATACATATGCCCAAGTATATCTTTGTTGTCGGGGGTGTTATGAGTGGAGTTGGAAAGGGTATTACAACTTCTTCTATTGGCAAAATTCTTCAATCCAGAGGTTTTAAAATAACAGCTATTAAAATAGATCCCTATATCAATGTTGATGCGGGGACAATGAATCCGACCGAACACGGGGAAGTTTTTGTACTCAAAGATGGGTATGAGACGGATCAAGATATGGGTAATTATGAGCGATTTCTTGATATAGACCTTCCAAATGATAATTATATGACGACAGGAAGAGTATATCTTCGCGTTATTGAGCGGGAACGAAATCTTGAATATCAAGGAAAATGTGTAGAGGTAGTTCCTCATATTCCCTTAGAAGTCATTGATCGTATAAAAAAAGCTCAACAAAAAGCTCAAGCAGATATCACGCTTATAGAAATTGGTGGCACGATAGGAGAATATCAAAACGTTCTTTTTCTTGAGGCAGCAAGAATGATGAAAGTGAAACATCCTCATGATGTACTCTTTGTACTCGTAAGTTATCTTCCGATTCCTCAAAAAGTGGGTGAAATGAAAACAAAACCAACACAATACGCAGCAAGAACTTTGCAATCAGCGGGTATACAAGCAGATTTTATTATAGGGAGAAGCGATCGTCCTATAGATAAAAAACGAAAAGAAAAGATTGCAATGTTTTGTAATGTGGATGAAAAAGATGTGATAAGCGCTCCCGATATAGAAAGTATTTATGAAGTTCCTCTTAATTTTGAAAAAGATCATTTAAGTGATCGCATTATTGAGAAATTGGGACTTGTTTCAGGAAAAGCAGATATAAAAGAATGGGAGTCTTTTGTGACCAGATTGAAAAATGCAAAGCAAAAAGTAAAAATTGGTATAGCGGGAAAGTATTTTTCTACGGGAGATTTTGTACTTTCTGATTCGTATATTAGTATTATTGAGGCTGTAAAACATGCAGGTGCTCTTTGGGGACTTAAACCTGAAATTGTTTGGATAAACGCAGAAAAATATGAAAAAGACCCAAAATCTTTAGAAGAAATCCAAGATTTAGACGGACTTATTGTTCCAGGGGGATTCGGTTCTCGTGGAGTAGAGGGAAAGATTATGGCAATTTCTTATGCTCGAACGAAAAAAATACCTTTTCTTGGAATTTGCTATGGTATGCAAATGGCTGTTGTAGAATATGCTCGAAATGTTCTTGGTCTCAAAGATGCCCATACAACAGAAATTGATGCCAAAACACAATATCCCGTTATAGATATTCTCCCTGAGCAAAAGAAACATCTTTCTGATAAAAATTTTGGAGGTACTATGAGATTAGGTTCGTATAAGGCAAAAATTCTTTCTAAAACATTAGCTAAGGCATACTATAAAAAAGATTTGATTGTAGAAAGACATAGACATCGTTACGAAGTTAATCCTTCTTTTATCAATCGTTTAGAAAAAAGCGGTATGATTTTTTCAGGAACGTCTCTTGACCGTCGACTTATGGAGATAGTAGAGCTTTCTTCCAAAGAGCATCCCTATTTTATAGCTTCACAATTTCATCCAGAGCTTCAGTCAAGACCTCTCGGGGGACACCCACTTTTTAATGGATTACTCGAAGCTTCAAAAAAACGAAGCACTTCAAGGAAAGATATTTTATGAACACGATATTACTTTTCGTATTTTTTCTCGCAGTGATTAATGTGTCAACGTTCTTTTTTATGGGTTGGGATAAGAGGAGTTCTAAAAAAACACAAAAAGAAAGAATTTCGGAGGGTTTACTTTTTTTTCTTTCAAGTATTGGTGGTGGCATTGGTGTTTATATTGGTATGTTTTTTTTTCGACATAAAACTCGGAAATGGTATTTTATTATAGGAATTCCTTTTATTACCTTACAAAGCATAGTATTTTGGTATACTATTTTATTTTTGATAGAAAGGTAAAAACTGCTTTTTACTGAGAATTTTTCTCAAAATTTTGAAGTAAAAAAAGGCCTCAGCTGGACATTGCCGACTGAGGCATAAGAAGGGTCTTTATAAAAGGTGGGAAAAATGTTTCTCAAACGTTTTTTTTCCCATCCAAACGTGAGTTTTGAGACCTGTGGAAGTAATACATTTAATTGCGATGATTTCATCCTTCCAATTTTTTATTGAAGGATGATTTTCATACCAAGAGGGAAGGGGAGCGTCTTCTAGCAATTGTATTTTTATAAGCTCTACTTGTTCTCGTTGAGGAACAATCTCCCAAATAAATTTTTTGGAATCTTGCATTAGAGTAGCTAATGGAGCTGTATTCACGGTAGACCTCTTTTTTCAAAGAACTTCTTCATCGAAATACAAAACACAGCCTTTTTATGGGCTGTGTTGTGTACGTTTTGGAATTTTTCTAACAACAAGCCCTTCGCAGAAATAGTGCAAAGGAAAACCAAAAGCTTACTTGTTGTAGTGAAATTCTCATACAAAAAATTGTATAAAAAACGAAGGGCGCTGTCAAGTGAGTGTGTTGGGTATGGTATACTAAAAAATAGAGAAAGAGATTTTATAATAAAGAAAGAGAATGTTTTTGTTATTATAATTTTTTAAAAAGAAGATCTATGGTAAAAAGTTTAGGAAAGAGTATACTCCTTATGAGTAGCGTTCTTTTTTTGACGGGATGCTCTCTGGAGAGAAAAGAAGAAATTGTTATGGAAACAAATTCTTTGTATGAGGAAGTTTCTTTAGAAAAAAACGATGACACAATAGGTACGCAAGAAAAAATAACACCATCAAAAAATATGAAACAGTATCCAAAAGCACCTTCAATGAATATCGATATAAACAGTGAATATCGGGCAAAAATAGAAACGACAGAGGGAGATATGATAGTACTTCTTCACACCAAAAAAGTTCCTCAGACTGTTAATAATTTTGTTTTTTTGGCCAAAGATGGTTTTTATAACGAAGTTATTTTTCATAGAGTGATAGAAGATTTTATGATTCAGGGTGGGGACCCGACTGCAACAGGTTCAGGTGGTCCTGGGTATTCTTTTCCAGACGAAGCCTTTACTGGAAAATATACAAAAGGAATACTTGCTATGGCAAATTCTGGTCCAGATACCAATGGGAGTCAGTTTTTTATTATGCACAGTGATGTAAACCTCCCTCCAAACTATGTTATCTTTGGAGAGGTTGTTGAGGGATTTGATGTATTAGATACGATTGCCACAGCGCCTACAAAGTCTAATATGTTCGGAGAAAATTCTACACCCGAAAATCCTGTTACTATAAAAAGTATTCAGATACTCTAAGAAGAGAGGTATCAAAAAAATTAGTCTGTATACAATAATTCCCCCTAGTCGTAACTAGGGGGTTTTAAAAGCGTCGTATTTCCGAGAGGATTTCCTCTTTTAGATACTCTGCTCGTCTCTGCTCATCTGGAAATCTTTGTGCAAGATGTTCAGGGAGCCAGAAGAAATAGAAAAGCACTTTTTCTTTCACGCGTATTCTTTTTTCTAAAGAACAAGCATCAAGTGTTCGCAAATTATCGAGGATATCTGCAAGTTTTAAGAGAATGGCTCTTCCAAAAAATGAAAAAGCAATTCCTTGCACATAGTGCTTACGAAACTGATGCTTTTCAATGAGACATACCGTTTCTTGTTCTGTGGGCTTACTCACAATATCTACGAGCTCAGCGACATCATTTCCAAAAGCTCTCTGTAATAGGGGTATGGATGCAGGGGTGTCTTCTACCACATCATGAAGAAAGGCAGCCGATAAGAGATTTTCATCTCGAATGTTTAGTTCGAAAAAAAGAATCATAGTCACAGAAATCGGATGCACTATATAGGGAAATCCATTGTCCCTTTTCTGATCACGATGGAACCAAAGAGCGAAGAAAAATGCTTTGAGAGGAGTCCATCTTCTCATAAGGAGCATCTTTCCAAGAAAAACACAAAAACAAAAACTTTTCTTCATTTGGGCATACCTTAGTTTGCCAAAGAGAAAGGTTATACTAATAAAAATTATACAAAACGTCAATATTTTACCCTTGAATTCAAGAATTTAAAGCCCCTTTTTTACAATTTTGAGAACGCAATTCGTTAAAAATTTCATTTGGTGTCTTGTAATTAAGTGATTTCCTTGGTCTATTGTTGAGGTTTGAATTTAGGGAATAAGATGAGATATATGGTAATCTTATGAATATGGTAATATTGAAGAAATATGTTATACTAAAAAAAGTAAAAAAGTAAGTAAAAAAAATAATAAAAAGTGGTATGAAACAAATGAAACAGGGTATATTCTTTTCTCTAATAGTTCCTCTTTTGTTATGGGGATCCTCTT
>JAGYLL010000021.1 GCA_018401135.1 Candidatus Moraniibacteriota bacterium
TGACTCGGGCACTCCCTTTTCCTCAGGGAGAGAATCCCTCCGTCTTTTCGACCAAAGCATTCTTCCGAGAGTGCAAAGTGAAAACTTAGTCCGCCTTTAGCGGAAATCTCTCCGAAGAACTAAGAGAGGTCTCTCGACTATATGATTCCTAAGGGATGTACTCAAAAGTAGAGTAAGATGTCCAAGAGGTACCCATCTTGTACAAAGACTTGATTTTTCTTTTTCTTAGTGGTATCTTTTTTGTAGTGTTTTTTTGGGAAATTTTTCGTTTGTTTTTTTGTATTTTTGAGAAAAGAAAACAAAGAAAAAAAGATGTTTGTGTATAATTCGGGCGATTAGCTCAGGTGGTTAGAGCGCGTCACTGATAATGACGAGGTCCCAAGTTCAAGTCTTGGATCGCCCACTAGCAGAAATGTGTTATTGACTTTTTTGCTGTAGCAGTTTATTATTGACTGGTGTTTTGGATAATTTTTGTAAGTATTTATTGTATGTTGGTCATTCGTTATAATCGTACGGGAAGAAGAAACAAGCCTTTGTTTCGCTTGGTTGTTCAAGAAAAAGCTATTGCACCAGGGGGACGTCATATCGAAGTTGTTGGCAATTGGAATCCTCACAAAAAAGAAGGGGGTTTTAAAAAAGATAGAATAGAATATTGGATGGGAAAGGGTGCTCAGGCAAGTGACAGCGTACATAATCTGCTTATTTCTCAGGGTATTATTGCAGGAGAGAAAAGAGCAGTAAGAATGGATCATCCAAAGAAAGAAGAAAATGCTTCTCCTGAAGAGGTTGTTTCTGCTGAAGAAAAAACACCTTCTAAAGAAGCTAAAATTTGACATTGTTGCTGTTTAGGTATAGCATTGTTAGTAAGATAATAAGCATAGGTTTTCCGTAGAAAATAGGTTATTGATTTTTCAATAGTAAATCCTGTTGAGGAAAAATTCTTAAGGAAGAGTTTTTCGTCTGCGGGTAAAGCAGACGTTTTTTGTTTTCATATTATAAAATATTGCCGTATGTTGAATCGTAAACAGAAAGAGGATTTAGTTCAGGAGGTTTCTGATGAAATTGCTCATTCTAAGGCTATCACTTTTATAAGCTTTAAAGGAGTAACGGTTTCAGAAATACAAGAAGTAAAAAAAACACTTCGAGCTTCTGGTGTAAAATACCGTGTTCTCAAGAAAAAGCTCTTTGACCTTTCTGCGAAAAAAGCTGGAATTACAGCGTCTGTTTCTAAACTTGATGGACAAATTGCTATAGCATTTTCTCTTTTGGACGAAGTTTCTGGAGCAAAAATTCTCCATGAGTTTTCCAAAAAGCATGAGAATGTTGTTTTGGCGGGAGGTGTTCTTGAAGGAAAAGAGTTGTCGAAAGAAGAGGTGGTAGCCCTTGCAAAAATTCCTTCAAAACAAGAGCTCTTGTCGAAATTGGTTGGAAGTATACAAATGCCCGTTTCAGGTTTTGTTCGAGTTCTTTCTGGAAATATGCGTGGATTGGCAGTCGTGCTCAAAGCTATTTCAGAGCAGAAAGCATAGAATGAAGAAGTTTGAGAGTTTACTATATGTATGTTTTATTAATTAAAGTGTTATGGAAAATTAAAGATTATGTATTGGAAGAAGAAAGTTTAGACGCTGCAAGTAACAAACTATAACAGGAAAAAGAAGGAAAGAAGGAAGTTTAGAAGTTCAAAAGAGTTGCTAAGATCTTGTTAAAGAAATGAACCAATGAGTGTTCTTAGGCCTTTCAGAACTCATTGAAAGTTTTTGGAAGAAAAGTTTGGCAATAGCACATCTGCTCCCTATGGCTGCTATGATGGTTTATGGAGGCAGAAGCTTCACCAGTCGAAGAAAAACTGAATTTAATCATAGAGCTTACTTCTACAGGAGCTAAGATCACTGTTGTCAAAGTTAGTTGAAACTAACTGGGTTTGGGGCTAAGAAATGAAAGATATGGTTGACACAGCTCTAAAGTTATAAAGAGAGTGCTAAGAAAGAAGAGGCTGAAGAAATCAGAAAAAATTGAAACAGCTGGAGGAGACTACTTAGAACTGACTAAAGATTTCTCTCTCATAAACTAAAAACACTCCCAAAGGGGTGTTTTTATGGAAAAAAAATGAGATTTTATATGCTTTTCATCTTTGATATCAGTCATATAGTTATATTAAATAACTAATTCAGAAGGCTAGTATTGGAGAAATAAAAGTATGCTGAAAAATTAGAATTCTTCTTTTGTGTGCAGGCTTTATCTCAAGTTATGGTTATCGGACTAGCCCCTATAACAAACAAAACAAGACAAAAATATGGCAATATCTGATCTCTCTGAGGAGGTGTTCGTCTCTTGATTTTGGTAAAACAACTACACGATCTTTTTATGGCAGCTTCTGAGAGGAAGAGATATTTCTAAAATGCAGTATTTTCTCTGTATTTTCCTTATAATTCGAACTCTACTCTTTTCTTGGGTTCTCAAAAAGATGGTCTTTTCGCACACAATATGGAAAAGAAATTTTGGGAAAAGTTTGTCTTTCCTCCTGAAAAAATATATTCTATTGAGTCACATTATGATCTTTTAACACAAGAAACCACTCTCTATGCTCTGGGATCTTATAGAGAAAGTGGTAAGATTTATAAAAGTCTTGATGGGGGAAAAGAATGGAAAGAAATTTATACGGAACCATCAAAAGATACGGTACTTCTTTCTCTTGCTCTTCATCCTAAAAATCCCAATATTGTCTACGCAGGAACAAGCTCGGGGGTTCTTATTAAAAGTGAGGATGGTGGTGTCACATGGAGTAATAAACAAGCGCTTGGTAAACCAATTTTTTCTATGCGAATAGATGCAGTCGATTTTGAAACGATATATTTTTTGCTTTATGAAAATGATATTGTTGTGAGTCGTGATGGAGGAAAAACTCTTATTGAAAAATCTAAAACTCCTGTGCGAAAGGGAGAGGAAAAAGATATTTCTTTAGAATCACTTAGTGGAAAAAATACTTCCTCTCTTGCTATCGATCCCCGTCGTAGTGGTGTTGTCTATGCTGGAACAGAAGATGGTGTTTATCGATCATTGGACTATGCTATGACATGGAATCGTTTGAAGGTGATAGAGAGCATAAAAGACTTTCCCGTTAGGTCTATTGCCGTGAGTCCTTTTTCTTCTGACGAAGTTATTTTTGGTGCAGCAAAAATTATATATAAAACCTCTAATGGAGGAGAAAGTTGGCAAACATATCAAATTGATGCAAATGCAACTCCTGGCCACATTATTTTTGATCCATTAAAAGAAGGTGTCCTTTATGTGGGATTACGTTCTTTTTGATTTTTTTCTGTGTAGGGTGTATAGTAAACAATCTTCTATTAATAATGAAATGATACAAATGTATGAAAGATGAAGTTATGCGAGAACTTTCAAATGTCACTCTTTTTCTTAAAGACGAATTTTCCAAAATTCGAACAGGACGAGCTCATGCTTCTTTGGTAGAATCTATAGGAGTTGAGGTTTATGGCTCGATAACACCTATACATCAAGTCGCCTCTATTTCAATACCCGAACCAAGAACATTGGCTATCTCTCCTTGGGATAAACATATTCTCAATGATATTGAAAAAGCATTGAGAAAAAGTGATATAGGAGTTACTCCTCTCAACGATGGTTCCACTATACGAATAATCCTTCCCTCTCTCACAGAAGAATCACGGAAAGATTTGGTAAAAATCGTTCACAAAAAAGCGGAAGAAGCAAGAATTCGTATGAGAAATGTTCGTGAACATTTTGTAAAATCTATAGAAAAATTGCAAGAATCTGGAGAAATATCAGAAGATGAAAAGTTTAAACAGCGTCAAATAGTGCAAAAAAGTGTAGATGAATGTAATTCGAGCATAGAAACTCTTCGTCTTGAAAAAGAAAAAGAAGTAATGACTCTCTAAGAAAGAAAATTCCTTATTAAAAAAGAAAATATATGTTTACTATTATTATCCTTTTTCTCGTTATTTTGAGTGTTTTGGTTTTTGTCCATGAGCTTGGGCATTTTCTTGTTGCAAGAAAATCAGGTATGCGGGTTGATGAATTTGGATTTGGTTTCCCTCCACGGTTCATAGGTTTTTCCAAAGATCCAGAGACAGGAAAGTGGAAAATTGTTGGAGCAAAAACAGATACGCTTCCTCGAACGATTTATTCTCTTAACTGGATTCCTTTAGGGGGATTTGTTCGTATAAAAGGGGAGGATGGACAAGGAAGAGAAGAAAAAGATAGCTTTGCAAGTAAATCTGGATGGACTCGAATCGCTGTTTTAAGTGCTGGTGTTATGATGAATTTTCTTCTTGCTTGGTGTATTTTTTCGGTAGTATTTATGTTGGGCGCTCCTCAGGCGGTGGATAATGACGCTGATGTTGTTGGAGAGACCTCTGTTCAGATCGGAAACGTAGTTCCTGGTACACCAGCTGAAACTATGGGTTTACGACCAGGTGATGCTATAAAGGGTATTCATATACAAGATAATAAATGGCTTGAAACGAAAAAAATAAGTGATGTACAAGAATATATACAAGAAAATAAAGGGAAAGAAATCAAGTTTCTTATCGAGAGGGGAGAAAATCAGATTTCTCTTTCAGGAGTACCGAGAGAGGAATATCCTCAAGAACAAGGATCTCTTGGTATAGAACTCGTTCGAACGAGTGTAGTTTCTTATGTTTGGTACGAGGCTATTTGGAAGGGTCTGACGATGACTGTATCACTTATAGGTATTATATTCCTTGCTTTTGTTGGACTCTTGAAAACATTGCTTTTTACAGGATCTGCTCCTGCGGATATTGCAGGACCTGTGGGAATAGCTTTTTATACCAAACAAGTTGCTGATCTTGGTCTGGTATATATTTTACAATTTGCTGGAATATTGAGCGTAAATCTTGGTATTATTAATATACTTCCCATTCCTGCTCTTGATGGAGGTCGTATCGTTTTTGTTGTCATTGAAATGATCAAAGGATCTCCCGTAAGTCAGAGAGTAGAGCAAATTATTCACTCTATTGGTTTTGTTTTGTTATTACTCCTTATGGTTGTAGTTACATTTTTTGATTTTATACGTTTTGATATTTTTGGAAAGTTGTTCTAAGAAGCACAATGTTCAGAGAGAAACTTTTTTGTTATGTTTAAAAAATATAGGTATGAGACAATCAAAATTATTCAGTAAAATCCGTAAGGAAATTCCAAAAGACGAGGTGTCAAAAAACGCTCAACTCCTTATTCGTGGTGGCTTTATTTATAAAGAAATGGCAGGTGTTTATGTTCTTTTACCATTAGGAATTCGTGTTATAGAGAATATTAAACAAATCGTGAGAGAAGAGATGAACGCACTCGGAGGACAAGAGTTGTTGATGACTACACTTCAAAGAAAAGAACTTTGGGAAGAAACAGATCGATGGGATGATAAAAAAGTTGATGTTTGGTTTAAATCACGTCTTAAAAATGATGTAGAAATTGGCTTTGGTTGGTCTCATGAAGAGCCTATTACGAAGATGCTGATTAATTATATTGAAAGTTTTCGAGATCTTCCTGTATATGTGTATCAATTTCAAAATAAACTAAGAAACGAACTTCGTGCAAAATCAGGAATTATGCGCGGAAGAGAGTTTATAATGAAAGATCTTTATTCCTATTCACGAACAGAAGAAGATCATAAACTTTTTTATGATAGCGTTATAGAAGCTTACCATCGCATTTTTCGTCGTTTGGGAATAGGAGAAGACACATTCCTTACTTTTGCTTCTGGCGGAGCTTTTACCCAGTTTTCACACGAATTCCAAACCATTACTGATGCGGGAGAAGATGTTGTGTATGTAGATCGCAGAAAAAAAATTGCCATAAATGAAGAAGTTTTTACTGATGATGTTACACAACAACTTAACCTCGATAGAAATAACCTTGAAAAAGTGAAAGCCTCTGAGTCAGGAAATATTTTTAGTTTCGGTGGGAAAAAATGTGAGGATCTTGGACTTTTGTATACCGATAAAGATGGTAAGAAAAAACCTGTTATTTTAGGCTCTTACGGTTTGGGAATTACTCGTCTTATGGGCATAATTGTGGAAAAACTTTCCGATGAGAAGGGTATGATTTGGCCAGAAGAAATAGCTCCATATCGAGCACACATCATAGCTCTTGGGGAGCAAAAAGATGAACAAGTACAAAAAATTTCCGAAGAAATATATACTGCCTTTGGAGAAGAAAAAGCACTTTTGGATGATCGTGATGTTCGTGCTGGAGAAAAGTTTGCCGAAGCGGATTTTCTTGGTTTGCCCTTGCGTATAGTGGTAAGTAAACGATCTCTTTCTGAGGGTGGTGTAGAGGTAAAGTTGAGAACAGAAAAAGAGTCAAAGATTATTCCTCTCGAAGAGATAAAAAAATTACTCTAAAATTTAGTAGGTACTAATATAAAAAATTGTATGTCTGAAGAAAAATATCCCATAGAAATCTTTATTCTTGATCGTATTCGTTTAGGCGCAAGAAAAGACGAAATAAAAGAACAAGTCTTGGCTGTGGGTTGGTCTGAGGATGAGTTTGACTTTTCGTATGCTCAAGCACTGAAAGATTTTGGTATTCCTACTCCAGAGGAGAATTCTCGTGCACGTTTTTCCAAAAAAACAACAACACTTGAAGTTGTTTTGAATCTTTTTTCTTTCATCCTTCTTGGTGTCGTAGCTTTTGCTCTCGGAACGCTTTATCTTGAAATTATCGATAAATATTTTCCAGATCTTATCGTAGACAATAAATCTTCTTCGTCGTACCAATCTCGATCACAAGTTTCTATAAGTGCCGTTCATTATTCTATGGCATCTCTTATTATCGCTTTCCCTCTTTTCTTTTTTGTTATGAGGATGTGGTTGAGAAAATTTCGTAAAGACGAAGGAAGGGTAGAATCCAAGCTAACAAAATGGATCACATACCTTGTCTTATTGGTGACTTCAATTATTATTGTTGGTGATCTTATTAGTATTTTGTTTACCTTTTTTCAAGGTGAGATGAGTATGCGATTTTTTCTCAAAGCGCTTATTTTTCTCATTATTGCAGGTATAATTTTCGGATTTTATTTTTTCGAAAGAAAAATGGTTCAATATAAATCTGATATTCCCCAGCAAACATTTCCTTTTTTTTCTTTGGGTGTTCTCAGTCTTATCGTTGTGGGCATCGTACTAGGATTTTTTGCTACGGGATCTCCTAAGACAGAAAGAATGAGAACGCTTGATGACCAACGATCAGAGAATCTTTCCTCTCTTTCTTCCTGTATATTAGATTATTCTGAGAAATATAAAAGACTTCCAGAAGATCTTTTGGCCATGCAAGAATCTTCATCTTTTCGATATTGTTCTTCTTCGATGAAAGATCCCGAAACAGGAGAATGGTATGAGTATACTATAAAAAAAGAGCCAGAAAACATTACCACTGAGGGAGTATATGAATTATGTGCTTTCTTTTCTCTTGCTTCGGACGATTCTTTGGGAGATTCGAGCTATGGGTATAATACATCTCAACTATGGTATACACATAGTTCTGGTCGAGTATGTTTTTCTCAGAGAGTTCCTTTTGAAAAAACAATTCCTTCTCAAGAAGCTCCACTAAGTCTTCCCCCGAGCCCATCTCCCTATGTGCCAGAATAAAGAAAGGTGAAAACTTTCTAGAAGTACGGATATTTGTTGTAGAGAAAAATTATGAATGAATGTTTATTTGTATGATGGATTCGATAAAAAAAGTATCAAGAAAAATAACAGGAGCTCTCTTTGGAAGTATTTCAAAAGATATCGGTATTGATCTGGGAACAGCTAATACACTTGTGTATGTCCGCGGACGAGGAATTGTCATAAATGAACCTTCAGTAGTTGCTATAAATAAACGAACAGGACAAGTATTAGCTATAGGAACAGAAGCAAAAAAAATGGTTGGAAAAACACCAGGTCATATTGTGGCTTCACGACCACTTGTAGACGGTGTTATTAGTGATTTTGAAGTTACACAACAAATGCTCCGCTATTTCATTGAGAAAGTGCACAAAGAATCTTTTTCTTTCATTCCTCGTCCGAGAGTTCTCGTGGGCATTCCTTGTGGTGTGACTGAAGTAGAAAAACGAGCAGTTATTGACGCTGTTATAATGGCCGGTGCTCGAGAAGCGTATCTTATTGATGAACCTATGGCAGCCGCCATGGAGCGCGTTTACCCGTGATTCAGGCCGGGGGAAATATGATAGTTGATATTGGTGGAGGGACATCAGAGATAGCAGTTATTTCTCTCGGAGGAGTTGTTGTAGCACGATCCCTTCGTATAGCTGGAGATGAGATGAATGAGGATATTATTCGTTTTGTAAGAGATGAATTTAATATGTTGATAGGGGAGAGAACGGCTGAAAATATTAAAATAGCTATCGGAAGTGCTACTCCACTAAAAGCTACAATGGAAATGCCTATACGAGGAAGAGATTTGGTAACCGGTGTTCCAAAAGAAATTATTATTAATGATGAAAATGTTCGAGAGGCACTTTCTCGATCAATACGTATTATTGTTAATACCATACGGACTATTGTCGAAGAAACTCCGCCAGAACTTCTTTCTGATATTATGCAAAAAGGAATTATTCTTGCTGGAGGAGGAAGTCTCATACGAAATCTCGATGTTTTTATTGCCGATGAAACAGAAATTCCTGTTTGTACTATAGAAGACCCTCTTACTGCAGTAGTGAGGGGAACGGGGATAGTTTTGGAAAATATCGAAGATCTTAGAGAGGTTCTTGTAGAGATGGAAGATGATAGACCTCTTTTATAAAAAAAGAAAAAGAAAAGATGTATACTTAATAGAGGACATTTTTGTTTTTATAAAAAAAAAAGACTTCTTAAGAAGAAAAAGGGAAAATTATGAAAACATCATTTTTTTTAAAAAGAAGATTTCAGGTTCTTGGATTTATTATTTTTTTTATGATTCTGATTCTTTTTAATATAGGAAATGTATTTCAGCCTGTTCGATCTTTAGTATTGACGATTTCTTCTCCCTTTCTTTTGTCTTTAACATCGTTTTTCTCACATACAAGTAAATCTTTTAATGTTTTATTTTCTCTTTCAGATATTAGGAAAATGAATGAAGATCTTTTTTGGGAAAATAAAAGTTTAGAAGCACGTATAGCAGAGCTTGAATATACGAGAAGTGAAAATGAAGAGCTGAGAAGACAGCTTGATTTTAAAAAACAATCCGAAAGAGACGTAACTTCTGCAAGAATTATTAGCTATGGAGACCCTGGATCAGAAGATTGGCTTATTATAGATAAGGGAGAAACTTCCGGTATTCAGAAAGGAATGGCAGTTCTTGCTAATGCCTCTGTTCTTATAGGAAAAATTGAAGAAGTATATGCACATTCTTCTCGAATTCAACTTCTTACAAGTAAAGAGAGTGTTGTTAGCGTTCGAGTTGCTAAAACTCGAACAGAAGGAGTTGTTCGTGGCCGATATGGATTAGGACTTCAACTTGATATGGTGCTTTCTACAGAGACACTTTCTAAAGGGGACGTTCTTGTTACATCAGAAATAGGCTCTAAATTCCCTTCAGGAATTTTTGTTGGAGTTGTGCAAGATATTCGTATGAGCGAGGACGGTTTAGCTCAGAGAGCTAATGTAGACCAGGGTGTGTCTTTTCATAAAATGGAAGTAGTTTGGGTAGATAAAACATTATGAAATTTTTGTTTATATTTTTGGGTTTTTTTTTCATTCCTTTACTGCAAGGGTCATTCTTTAATATGATTATATCTCCTTCCTTTTTTTCTCCAAATATAGCTATATGTATTTCACTCATTTGGATTCTTCTTCGGGGATTTAATGATTCAGTCCTTTGGATTCTTCTTCTGGGAGTTGTCTATGATAGCATTCTTTCTTCTTCCTTTGGATTAATGGCACTCTTTCTTTTACTAAGTGGCTACATATTTTCACTTTTTGCAAGGCAAGTTCTTTTTAATGAAAAGTTTATTGGAAAAGTTGTTATTTCTTTGTATGTACTTATTTCTTTATTTTCTTATTATACTATGGTGTATCTCTCTAAAACATTTTCTTCCTTTGACATTTTTTCTTTTATTCGTGAAACCATCTCTTACGGATACTCTTCTTTTTTTGGTGCGGTATATTCACTTATACTTTTTTGGCTTTTCTATAAGATGGTAAGAAATTTTGGAAATAGACAAGAGAGTATGACTATAAAAAGATAGAATTTTTATGAAAAAGTTTCTTCAAAAAACTCCAGAAACATGAAATAGATGATTCTATTTTGACCGCCACAGAAGAAGAGCGTTTACGATTAGACATTCCTTTTCGAAGAAAAAATATTTATACACTTCTCGCTTTTACGGGAATTTTTCCCTCCTTTTTTTTACTCGTATTTTTTACCTCACTGTTATAAAGGTGAGCATTATAACAGAAGTTTCTCATTAATTTTATTCGCACTATTACTATAGAAGCTCAAGAGGAAAAATATTTGATAGAAAAATAAACAATTAGTTTTTAATGTTCCTTCTACAGATCTTGTTATTCGTGTGGGAGAGGGTGTTGTACAAAGATATCTCTTCTTATCTTGAGCTCTCTTCTTTTTTGATCTTTCCGAAGAAGATATTCGAACAAAAATAGGAATATGCCAAAAGAGAAAGACATCGTATACAGAAGTTCTTCTCAAAGAAAATTTAACAAGAGGAAATTCTTCGTTTTCAGGCAGGAATCTGAATTCCCAGAAATCTCATTGAAGACAACTGTGGCTCGTCGTTATGAAGAAAGTACTATTTTCTCATATCATAGGATATGAGAATGCTCTTATTAGAGGACGTTTCTTTGTATCAGTTATCTTTTGACGGATTCTCTTGGAAGACAGGGCTTAGAAAAGAATATAGAAGCTACCTTAGGGGAAAACATGGAGCTCGTCGAGTAGAAGTAGATGCTTTAGGAAGAATCCGCCGGGAAATATCTTCTCAAGACCCCATTTTAGGAAATGATCTCATTCTTTCTATTGATGCAGATTTGCAAAAAATTCTTTTTGAAAGTATGAAGGAAGAATTGGAGAAAAACGGGTTGTCTCGAGGTGCTGGAGTGGCACTAGATCCAAGAAACGGAGAAATCCTTGCCCTTGTAAGTTTTCCTTCTTATGATAATAATATTTTTTCTGATAGAAATAATAGTTTGTACTCTCTTATTTCTCGTGATGCTCATCAGCCACTTTTTAATCGCGTTGTTTCGGGAAAGTATCCACCAGCATCAACTATTAAGCCGATGTTAGCAGTGGGAGCTCTTTCGGAAGGTGTTGTTAGTGAAAATACGCAAATAGAAAGTAAGGGAGGTATTTCTTTAGGCTCTACTTTCTTTGGTGATTGGAAGGTTCACGGTTTTACGGACATTCGTCGCGCCATAGCTGTCTCAAGTGATGTCTATTTTTATAGTATTGGTGGTGGATATGGAAATGTTAGGGGAATGGGAATGGATACGATGAAAAAATATGAAAATCTTTTTAGCTTTGGAGAAAAAACAAATATAGATCTTCCCGGAGAAGCTTCTGGACTTGTGCCAGACCCTTTATGGAAAGAAGAAATTATTGGAGAAAGATGGTATATAGGAAATACATACCATGCTTCTATAGGACAGGGATATATGCAATCAACACCTCTTCAAGTTGCTGTAGCAACGTCTATTATTGCTAATAGAGGAGTTCGTTACGATCCAAAAATTGTTTCTCATGTACGTTCTTCTGACGGAAGTATTCTCTATAAAGCAGAAAACAATAAACAAGTGTTGCCTATAGAAAAGAAATTTTTTGATATTGCTGGGGAGGGTATGAGGCAAACAGTAACAGAGGGAACAGCTATGATGCTTAATGACCTTCCCATTGAAGTTGCTGGGAAAACAGGTACGGCAGAATATGGGGTAGAAGATAAAACACACGGTTGGTTTACCTCATTTGCTCCGTATCGAAATCCTGAAATTGTCCTTACCATTCTTATTGAATCACAGGAAAACGATGGGTATCATGCTGTGCCTATAACGAAAAAGGTATATGAAGACTATTTTTTTCAGGAAGAGTAAACGACCGTTTTATTGACAATGGTACAAAGCTTGAAAAATATTTTTATTTGGTGTATAATAGAACTTTTGGGAGATGAGAGAGGAAATAATATGGTAGAAAACAAGGAAATCTTTTGAGGTAAGACTTGCGTTTGCAAAAAAGATATCTGCTTTTATAAAAAGAAAAATGTTTCTTTTGTTGTTTCGTTTTGTTAAATATTAAGAATAGAAATCCCTTGTAAATACGGGAAAAATAATTTGTTGGAGAAAGAATAAATAAAAAAATCTATGATAATGGAAAAATTCGTTCATTTGTTACAGGAAAAATATTTTACTCTTGAAGAGATGGAGATACTTATTGTTCCTTTCGGTCTGCTTTCACAAAAAGATCAAAAGTTTGTATATGAAGCTTTCAGAAGAAAACCTATTCTTCTATATAAAATTTCTAAAATGTTTCAAAAACAAGGACGTGCTTCTCAAGAAACGGATGCTTTGCGGATGAAGCAGTTTCTCGAACAGGGAGGTTCACTTATGACCTCGGCACAAGAGATAATGGAATAGTATTTCTTAATGGGAAGAAGGGATAGGAAGAAAAACTTTTCTGTGCTATACTTCTTTTATGATACAAAAAAAGATAACGATGTATTCTGACGGAGCTTCTCGGGGAAATCCTGGAGAGGCTTCTATTGGTGTCTATATCAAGACTCTTGAGAAATCATATGGTGTGTGCATAGGATATGCAACGAATAATGAGGCAGAATATAGCGCTCTTGTCTTTGGGCTAAAAAAAATTATAGCTCTTGTAGGAAAAAAACAAGCAAAAAATTTTTCGGTAGAATGCTTCCTTGATTCAGAACTTGTCGTGAAACAACTCAATCATATTTATAAGATTGAACACGAAACAACACAAAAATACTTTTTGCAGGTATGGAATATAATGCTTGATTTTTCCGAAGTTACCTTCCATCATATTCCACGAGAACAAAACAAAAAAGCAGATCTTCTTGCTAACGAGGCTCTTGATGGAAAAGGTTTACAAAAAGTGTTATTATGAAAATATAGAGAAAATCTATAAAAAAGTAAAAATGTTTTTATAAAGGAGTAGTATGAAAAAGAAAAGGATATTTATGTGGATTATTGTTTTGTTAGGCATTGGTTTTTCTGTGTGGTGGTTTTTCTTGAGACAAGAAGAAACAATAGATTATGAGACTCTTTCGGCTGAAAGGGAAACTATTACTGAAATTGTGGATGCTACAGGAAGGATAGATCCTCTTTCTTATGCTGATATTGCTTTTCTTCTTTCGGGAACAGTAGAAAACGTTTATGTAGTAACTGGTGAAGAAGTGAAAAAAGGCGATGTTTTGGCTGTTTTGGACGGAGCTTCGTATAGAGCAACTCTTGCACAAGCAGAGGCTTCTGCTCGTATTGCAGAAGCAGATGAAAGATTCGCTCGAAGAAATTGGGATGATCTCAAACCAGAACAGCGGGAAGCCAAAAAACTTATTTCAGAACAGGCACGACAGAATGCTGCCGTTGCATCAGCTCAACTGGAAAAAATTTATTTGCGAGCTCCTATGGACGGGGTTGTTTCAAAGATAGATATTCGAAAAGGAGAGGTTGCTCTTTCAGGAAATGTAGTAGCACGAATTTCTCATTCTGAATCAGGATTTCAAGTTTCTGCAGATATTCCTGAGGCAGATATTGCCAAATTACAAAAAGGTCAAGAAGGACTTGCTACCTTTGATGCTTTTGGGCCTCGCCAGCAGTACCCTCTCGTTTTAAGAGAAATAGAACCCGAACCAATTTCTCTTCAGGGAGTTATTTATTATCCGGTACACTTCGAAATACAAAGAGAAGAAGAAAGATTTCGATCAGGTATGACAGCTGATATAGAAATTCGAGTAGCAGAGAAAAAAGATGCACTCACTCTTCCTTTTCGAGCAGTATATGTAAACCAGGAACGTTCGTATGTAGAAATGCTTTCTGGAGATGGGTCTATTATAGAAAAAGATATCATCATAGGATTGAGTAATGATGAGGGAAATATAGAGATTCTTTCGGGAGTTTCCGAAGAGGACGTAATTGTCGTAAGAGCACGAAAAGAGTTGTAACATCTGAAAAAATTTCTCAAAAAAGTATTCTCTTTGAATAAAAAAAAGAATGTATGGCTTTTATTGAATGTAGAGACCTTATTAAATCCTATGAAAATGATGGAGTAGAAACATCAGTACTTAAAGGAATTTCTTTCTCTCTCCAAAAGGGAGAATTCATTTCTATTATGGGACCTTCTGGATCGGGAAAATCTACTTTTATGCATATTTTGGGACTTTTAGATATTCCTTCTGGGGGAGAATATTACTTTCTTGATAAAAATACCAAAGATTTGAGTGAAAATGATTTGGCATATTTGCGAAATCAAAATATTGGATTTATTTTTCAATCCTTTAATCTTCTTGCCAGAACAAGTGTGTTTGAAAACGTAGAACTTCCTCTTCTCTATAATATTTACGATAAAAATAAATTATGTGAAGAAAAAGCTTCTTTTTTGAGCC
>JAGYLL010000022.1 GCA_018401135.1 Candidatus Moraniibacteriota bacterium
AAGACACTTAAAAAGTTCTTCCAAAAGAACAAAAAAAATCAAGATAGTTATATCTGCTTGGGGTGCATAGGTAAGTGGTGTATATACGAGTATTTGGACCAAAAGAGTGGCAATCGCAGAAAGAAAGCCAAAAGAAAAAAGAGTAAGAAAAAGGTGTGTCATGAATGTTATAATGTATTTTTGAGAAATTGTTCTATTTCTTTTTTTCGTTCCAAAAGTTCCTTTTGTTTTTTTTGTGTTTCCTTTACAAGATGCTGAGGAGCTTTTTCTTTGTAATCCGGATTCTTAAGTCGCGTATTGATAGAAAAAAGACACTGAATGATTTCCTCTCTTTCTTTGTCTAGACGTGCTTTTTCTTTGTCTGCGTCGATGCTTTCAAGAAGGGGGATATGGAAGGAAATTTTGTCATCTAGAGAGTGAGAAATGTGGGGTGTTTCAAAAATAAATGGTTCTTTTTGGAGGTGTATATTTTCGATGCCTGTTTTGAGCTTGGTCACAAGAGGAAGATTTCTTTGGACAAGAGAGAAGAATTCAGGAGAGCTTTTTGTGATACAGAGAGTGAGAGAAATTTTTTTATTTGGAGCTATATGATGTTGAGCTCGTACGGCACGGATAGCTTGAGTGAGTATTATAAGCGAAGAAAAGTTTTCTGAGGAATGTGGAGTACCTTTTTTTTTATAAAGTCCTTTTTGTGGCCATGGAGAGACGAAAATCATTGTTTGGAAATGTTCTCTGTAGCCCATTTCTTTCCAAAGAGCCTCCGTAACAAAAGGCATAAAAGGATGCCAAAGTTTGAGAAGGTCTTTAAATATGAAAAAAAGAATTTCTTGTGTTTCTTCTTTATTTTCTTCAAATTTTGTTATTTCTATGTACCAGTCGGCGAAAGTATTCCAGGTAAAATCTCGAAGTTTTTCTCCTGCTTGTGAAAATTGATGAGTGTCAATATCAGAAGTAACATTTGTGATAAGCATTGCCATCTGAGAGAGTATGAAGTGCGAAGAGTCAAGAGAAATCGAAGATATATTTTCAATAAAGGGAGAGCCTTCTTTTTTTTGAGAAAGTATGAAACGAGCAATGTTCCAAAGTTTATTGGTAAAATTTCGATATTGAGCAATTTTTTCTTCTCCTAAACGAAGATCATTTCCTGGTGTTGATCCAATGAGAAGGGAAAGTCGAATAGCATCCGTCCCATATTGTGGAATAAGTGTGAGCGGATCTATAACATTTCCTAGTGATTTAGACATTTTTCTTCCTTGCTCATCACGAACAAGTCCATGAAGGTAGACGGTTTTGAAAGGAATTTCATCTAAAAGATATGTACTCATCAAAATCATACGAGCTACCCAAAAAAAGAGAATATCGTACCCTGTTTCCATAACCGATGTAGGATGAAACATTTGAAGGTCTTTGGTTTTATCTGGCCAACCAAGTGATGAAAATGTCCATAGTCCTGAAGAAAACCATGTATCAAGTGTGTCGGGATCTTGTTTCCAACCATCTTCACTAGGGGATGTAATGCCACAATATATTTCTTCTCCTCGATACCATACGGGCACTTGATGTCCATACCAAATTTGTCGAGAGATACACCAGTCGCGGAGATTATCTACCCAATGGAAATATGTTTTTTCAAATCGTTTGGGGATGATGTTGATTTTCTTACTTCGTACAGCTTCCTGCATAAGAGATTTAAGAGAAACCTCTTTCCCATTTCTCGTAAATGTTTTGTTTACATTGACAAACCATTGTCGTTTTATCTGCGGTTCAATAAAACCACCCCCACGAGAGTTTATGGCGATATTGTGAATATAGTTTTCTTCAATGCGTACGAGAAGTTTTTTTTCTTTAAGTTTTTCAACGATTTTCTTCCGTGCTTGGAAAATATCAAGTTCAACCAAATCCCCAGCGATAGGAAGCATCTTTCCGTTATAGCCAATGATCTGTTCTTTGTTGAGACTGTGTCTTTCGGCGATGTCGAAGTCGGTAGTATCATGCCACGGTGTGATCGTCATAGCACCTGATCCAAATTCAGGATCGACAGCACGGTCTTTAATGAGCGTTGCGGTAATTTTTTTCTCACCAACCCATTCTACTTCAAAGGTTTCTCCATGTTTATATTGTGCATATCGCGTATCATCGGGATGTACAACAATATATTTGTCTCCAAATTTTGTCTCAGGACGTGACGTTCCTATGACAAAAGGTCCATATTGAAAATAATAAAAAGGGACAGATTCTTCTTTCCATTCTATTTCATCATCACTAACCGTTGTTTGCATTTTTGGATCCCAATTGACGATGCGATCACCTCTGTAAATAATGCCATCGTCAAACATTTTCTTAAATGCAGTATTGACAGCAATATTTCTTTTTTTATCTAGGGTAAATGCTTCTCGAGACCAATCAAGAGATGATCCCATTTTACGCATTTGCATACGCATAGTATCGCGACTTTTTTCGACAAAAGCATCAACGTGATGGAGAAATGTTTCTCGACCGAGATTATGTCGGGTTTTTTTGTCATTTTCCCACAAAAGCCTTTCGACTTTTTCTTGTGTGGCAAGAGCAGCATGATCTGTCCCGGGGAGCCATAGCGTTTTATCTCCTCGCATACGATGATATCTGATGAGAAGATCTTCGATAGCAAGCATAGTAGAGTGTCCGATATGGAGAATTCCTGTAGCGTTAGGTGGGGGAAGAATGATGCAAAATGATTGAGCATCTTTTTCGGTTATGCCTTTTTGGATACATATATCAGGATTAAAAAACCCACTCTCTTCCCACTCTTTATAGAGAGCATCTTCGAAAAATTGAGATTCGTATATTTTGGAAAGCGTTTTCATATGTCTATAGTACGTATTTTTTTGTTTTATTTCAAGTCTTGGTGTTTTTATGAAGTTTGTTTATTTTAAAAAAGTTAGCATTTTGCTTTGAAATACGTTTTGCTGTATATGAACAAATATTGACGAATGTTTTAAAAGAGGGTATGGTGCTTGTGGTTCTTTGCGAATGGTTCGCGAGAAAGAAAAGATACGAGGAAAATCGTATGAGTAAGTCAAATCAGCTTTTGATCGGTGTTTTGAAGTCCATTATTCAGGACAAGGAAAGGGAGATTAGGGAGCTTGAAAGAAAAATTCTCGAATTAGAAGAAAGGAACGCTTCTCTTACAAAGAAACTATCCTCTCAAGAGGAGTATATGCCGACGAGAGTATCACCTTCCAGCACTTTACTAGAAGATCCGTTTTTTTACGATTAAGAGGATGTTTTGATGAAGAAGTACAGTATTTTTTCCGTTCGTGAGAAATGGTTAATCGGTATTTTCATGATTGCCTTCATAACTGATATGGCAATTGTTCTTTTCTTTATCATATAATACGCGAACACTGTACGAGAAAGTTTAGCTTACCTCCTTTGGGTAAGCTTTTTTATTAATTATAAGGATATTTCTGTAAGAGAAAGATTGGCATAGGTTTCTAGCGACTTCCATATGCTCCTTGCTTGAGTTTTTTCTTGGGGAGACATTTTTTCCCAACGGAGAAGCGCACAGGCACCGATCATAGCAGCATTATCAAGAGAAAGTCCTAGAGGAGGGAGGAAAAAATCTGTTTGTGGTGATATTTCAGCTATTTTTTGTCGAAGAGTTTTTTGGAGATGAATATTAGCACTTACTCCTCCAGCAAGGACTACGGTTTTTGGTTGGTATTGGTCAAGCGCTCGAAGTGTTTTGGTAGTAAGAACATCTATAGAGGCTTCTTCAAATTGCCAACTCATCATTTCTATAAAAGACTCAGGAAGAGGGTCTTTTTCTTCGAGAGTATATTTTTTGCGATATGTTTGAGTTGCATAGAGAACAGCTGTTTTGAGTCCCGAAAAAGAAAAATGAAAATTTTTTGAGCCGATCATGGGACGAGGGAGAAGAATTTCTCCTGAGAGCATTTCCTTGCCAGAAGCCTTTCTTTTTTCTCGATAGAGGTGTGCCTTTTTTGCAATTTCTGGTCCGCCGGGGTAGGGTAGCCCAAGAATACGAGCTACTTTATCAAAAGCTTCGCCGACAGCGTCATCTTGAGTCTCGCCAATGATTTCATAATGAAAATGTTTTTTCATATACACAAGTTGTGTATGACCTCCGCTTACCACAAGAGCTAGAAGAGGAAATTTAAGAAAGGTTTTGTCGTTATCAGTATCAAGAGAGGATATAAAATTAGCATAAATATGCCCCTCTATATGATGAATACCAAGGAGGGGTTTGTTCCAAAACCAAGAAAGTGTTTTGGCAGTAGTTGTCCCCACGAGAAGCGCAGGAATGAGTCCAGGAGCGTGGGTTACTGCAATAAGATCGATTTCATCAGGAGTAATACGAGCGATATTGAGAGCCTCTTGAAGTACGAGATTCATATTTTTATTATGCTCTCTCGCTGCGAGATTGGGAACAACTCCTCCGTACGGTGCGTGAAGGTGTACTTGAGAAGAAATAGCATTAGATTGTACACGAAGAGAGCCGTTTTCTTGTGAAACGATAGACACAGCTGTTTCATCGCAAGAAGTCTCTATAGCTAAAACAGTAGACATATAATAAAAAATATGGTATAATTATATCCTTGATCTAATATTTCTCTATGATAGCAAAAGAAGATCTTTTTTCCAAGACACGCCATTTGAGCGATCGCGATCTCGTCTCCCGTATTCGATCGGGACAAGAGATATGTTTTGATGATTTGTTTGAACGCTATCGAAATAAACTTTTTTTCTATCTTCGTCATCTTGTGGGAGGAAAAGAAGAAGCCGAAGATTTACTCCAAAACGTTTTCGTAAAAGCCTATCAAAAATTTGAAACCTTTGATGCCAGAAGGACATTTTCATCGTGGATTTATCGTATCGCACACAATGAAGCGGTAAATTATCTCAAGAGAAAAAGTAGAAAAACATTTTTTTCATGGGAGGATATCGTGAGCGTTAAAGATCAATTGGAATCTTCGAGTAAAGAACGAAACCCCGAGGAGGAATGGATACGAGAAGAGGTTCGTTTGGAGGTAACATCTGCTCTCAAAAAAGTTCCTGAAAAATATAGAGAGGTTCTTATTCTTCGCTATTATCTGGATCATAGCTATGAAGAAATAGCAGAAATTATCAGTAAACCTACAAATACTGTAGGAACGCTTCTTTCTCGAGCAAAAAACCGACTTCTTCGAGAACTTAATATTTAGACTATCTCTTTACGAAGAGAATGTTTTGGCGTATTCTTTTGGAGGGGGGAATTTCGGGCTGTAGTATACCGGTAGTACGCGTCCATGGGGTGGATGTAGACCGAGTTCAATTCTCGGCAGCCCGACAAGATTCTATAATACAATCTATATCAACGCGTAGCGTCCATGTGGGTGAAAAGTAAACTACTTTCTTTACTTTTCACGGGCGTTTCCGCACTTCGTCTCTGACGTGCGGAATAAAAACACCTCGGAGAATGGAGACTGAGCTCAATTTTTGGCAACCCGACTAAAAGTATATTTGTTATTTAGACGACATATTTTTTATTAGCACAAGAGTACGTAACTCATATTAAAATGAGTAAACGTATCTTGCATGAAGCAAAAAGAATCAATTTTAAAAAGAGGAAGAATTTCAAAGAAAATATTTCATACAACCATATGCTATTTTGTCTGTGATTTGGAAGTGACGAAAGTTTCTGAAATAGCTAGATTAAATAGAAAAACCATAAACAGGTACTATCAAAAAATTTGAGTAGTATCAAAAAGTGAATCGAATCCTATTATCAAAGTAATCGGTAGGGAAAAATTTAACAGTCTCTATAGACGGTTGGAAAGTATATAATGACTTAGTTTACATCGTGACATATTTCTTTTTACATTTAAAAGAAAGTAAATAGAGATGTAATAATTGTCATCTCAACACGCAAGAAATGTATTATGAATTATTAAAGATTTTGAAAAAGAATTATTGAGTTACGTACTTTCATATCTATATTAAAAAAAAGACTTCGGGGTTTAAATTTATCTTATGTAGTAGCGAATTGCGATAGATGAAAAAGGAGTGTAGACTAGAAGTATAATTTTTTATATATATGTATGGATAAAGACAGAATCAAATATTTTTTGAAAGTAGGAATTATTGCTCTTGTGGGCATTTTTATAATTATTGCTATTTTTTCTTTTTTACAAAAAACATCCTTACCTGTTGGGTATGATGGGATGAATACTAAAATGGGAACGGCACAGCCCGATATGATGCCTTTTTCAGAACCGATGATGGACAGTGATTTTGGTGGTATACCAAGAATGACGGATTCTTCGGAAGAAAGTTTTTCTGAGATTTCTCCTGTAGCATCTATGGGAACACAAGATCAAAAAATAATAAAAGAAGGATCTTTGAGTATTCGAGTAGGAGATGCTGACACTACGGTAAGTGAAATACGAGGAGTGGTGGAATATCACGGAGGAACTATTTTTTCGGTAAATCTCTACGAGAACACGCAAGGAATGAAAAGTGGTGCTGTGGTGATAAAAGTTCCTGTTGAAAAATTTGAAGCCGCTATGATTGGTGTCAAAGAAAAAGCTTCTCTTGTTTTACAAGAAACAAGCTCTGGTCGAGATGTGGGAGAGGAATATGTGGATATTCAAGCAAGACTTGCTAATAAACAAGCCGAAGAAAAAGCGTTTATTGAGATTTTGAATAATGCTGATGATACAGAAGATATCATAAAAATAACGAAGGAACTTTCTCGTGTTCGAGGGGAAATTGAACAGATGCAGGCGAGATTGCGATTTTTGGATTCGCGAACAGATATGTCAACAATAACCATTCAACTTTCAGAAGATCAAAATGTTACATTTGTCGATACGTGGAGACCAGCACAAGAAGCAAAAGAAGCGTTAAATAAGCTCTTCATCTCCCTTAAAGGTTTTGTAAGTATGGGAATAGTGTTTGTTATTTGGTTTATTCCAATGGCTTTGATGTGGGGAATACTTCTAGGAGTACTTTTCTTTGTGGGAAGAGCTGTTTATAGAAGAATACAAAAATAAATTTTCCCGTATATTCTTTGGAATAAGCAATTTTTGAGAGGTTGATTTGTGAGGAAACTTTGATGTATTCTAAAGAAGCCATCAATATAAGAGGGCTTTGGATATGACAACTCGAATTGTGTGTGAACACGAAGACGGGGGTGTCGCTTCTGTATGGGGCTATTGTTTTTCAGAAGAAATGTTCGAATTGAGTGAACAGCTCTTTTTCAAAGAGAGATTAGAAAAGAATGCACAAGAGGATACGTCTTTTTTTGAGCTCTCAGAACAAGTACTTTGGAAGTAAGGTGGAGACGTCTTACGTAGACGACGAGGATTTTTGCTCGTCGTTTTTTTTTGCAATTTTTTCCCGCTACAGCGGAAGGGAACCATTCTTTTCCCTGTCTACGCGGGGATCCAGTCCGGATCTTCCTCTCTGGACCCCCACCTACGTGGGGGAGAGAAGAGAAGAGTGAGAAAGAGAAGAGAAAAAAGATAAACAAGAATGATTTGGTGGATAACTAAGATTTTGAGGCTTGATTGATGATATTTGCAAGAAAAAAAATTTGAGAGTATACTGCCTTTGTGGCAAAAAACCACAATATATTGTGGAAAAAGAAAAGATAGTTCCACAATACTTCATAAATAACGTCAAGAAAAAAGTTTTGAGATATATACACTATGATATGTCCTTTTTGTCAAAATCAAAATGTTAGAGTTATTGATTCTCGTGATGTTCATGATGGAAGAGCTATACGTCGAAGGCGACAATGTGAGAAATGTGATCGTCGATTTACTACCTATGAAGAAGTTGAAGAATTAAAAATAGCGGTTATAAAGCGAGATGGCGTGACGCAAGAGTATGATCGAGAGAAAATACGAAAAGGCATAGAGAAGGCGTGTGAAAAACGACCAATTAATAGTGATCAGATAGAAAAAATTATGAGTGATATTGAGTATACTATTCACTCAAAAAGAAAAGATGCTATAAAAAGCAGAGATATAGGAAAAATGGTTTTGAAGAAATTGAGAGATTTGGATGATGTCGCCTATGTTCGTTTTGCGAGTGTGTATAAATCATTTGGAAGCGTTGATAGCTTTCGTAAAGAACTCGATCGTATTTCTGATGAGGGAAAAGAAATCTAAAATACCATTATAAACTGTAGAGCGTATATGAAAAAAGCATATTTTATTGAGGAAAAAAAGAAAAAGGATTCCACAGAGGGCATACATTTTGTTATAAAACGAAGTGGACGAAAAATGACCTTTCGTCCAGAAAAAATTATCCTTGCTGTCACAAAAGCTTTTGCGATTACAGGGGAGGGATCTCGATCAGATGCTACGCGTGTTTCCAAAAAAGTAACCTCTCTTTTTGAAAAAGAGGCAAAAAAATACAAAAAAGAAACAGGGAAGTCTTTAATTCCTCATATTGAAGATGTTCAAGATGCCGTAGAAAAAGTTTTGATGATTTTGGATTTCGATGAAACAGCCAAAGCATATATTCTCTATAGAGAACAACGAAGGCAAGCAAGAGATGCCAAAAATTCTCTTGATCAGGCTGTTCATCTGGTGGATAATTATTTGGGAGAATTAGATTGGAAAACAAGAGAAAATGCTAATATGGCTTACTCTCTTCAAGGACTTAATAATTATATTTCTAGTGCCGTGAGTGCCAAATATTGGATGAATCGTATTTATCCTATTGAAATTCGAGATGCTCACGAACAAGGAGATTTTCATATTCATGATCTTCAAACGGTAAGTGCTTATTGTTGTGGTTGGGACTTTCAGGATATTTTGCGTGTTGGTTTTACTGGTGTGGAGGGAAAAGTTGCTTGTTCTCCACCAAAACATCTCGGGGTTGCTTTGGGACAGATGGTAAATTTTATTTATACGCTTCAAGGAGAAGCTGCTGGAGCAGAGGCCTTTTCTAATTTCGACACTCTTCTCGCTCCTTTTATTCGCTATGATAATTTGACGTATAAACAAGTAAAGCAAGAAATACAATCATTTATTTTTAATATGAATGTTTCTACGCGTGTTGGATTTCAGACACCATTTTCCAATATTACGCTTGATATGACACCTCCTTCGACACTTAAAGATGAAAAAGTGGTGATTGGTGGAAAACCACAAAAAGAAACCTATGGAGAATTTCAGAAAGAGATGGATATGATCAATAGGGCTTTTGCTGAAGTAATGTGTGAAGGAGATGCTTCGGGAAGAATTTTTACGTTTCCTATACCAACCTATAACATAACAAAAGAGTTTCCTTGGGAAGACAAGCGATTTGATCCCATTTGGGAAATGACGGCGAAATACGGCATTCCTTATTTTGCTAATTTCGTAAATTCTGATATGAGCCCTGATGATGCTCGAAGTATGTGTTGTCGTCTTCGTTTAGATAATACGATGTTACGAAAGCGGGGAGGAGGATTGTTTGGAGCTAATCCGCTTACAGGATCTATTGGTGTGGTAACGATTAATTTGCCTCGTATAGGGTATGAAATGAAAAATGTAAAAGATTTTTATAAACGATTAGACGAATTGATGGATTTGGCAAAAGATTCGCTTGAAATTAAGAGAAAAACAGTCGAATATCTCACAAAAAAAGGTCTTTACCCATACACGAAATTTTATTTGAGAAATATTTTTGAGCGATTTGAAAGGTATTGGAGTAACCATTTTTCCACCATTGGTATCGTGGGAATGAATGAGGCACTTCTCAATCTTATAGGGGAAGATATTACGACAAAGAAAGGGAATGCTTTGGCAGAGAAAATTTTGGAGCATATGCGAGACCGAATGATGAAGTATCAGAAAGAAACAGAAAATATGTTTAATCTTGAGGCGACACCAGCAGAAGGAACTTCATATAGACTTGCTCTCAAAGATAAAGAACGATATAGCGATATTATTTTTGCTAATAATCAAGAAGTTCTTGAAAAAGGTGCTGAGCCCTACTACACAAATTCTTCTCAACTTCCCGTTGGATTTACACAAGATCTTTTCGAAGCACTTGATCTTCAAGACAATCTGCAAACAAAATATACAGGGGGGACGGTGCTTCATGGATTTTTGGGAGAGCGACTTACGAATGGTTCTCAAGCGAGAGATCTTGTAAGAAAAGTAACGTCTCAGTATGAATTACCGTATTTTTCTGTAACGCCAACATTTAGTATTTGCCCCGAGCATGGATATATAGCGGGAGAAGTTTCTGTGTGTCCTCAATGTGTTATGGTTTCAAAAAGTAAACATATGAAAATAAAAAAATAATAGTAACACCTTACTTTTTATCCTGCTTGTGGGGAGTAACGATAGAAAGAAAGAAAAAATGTATGGAAAAGGTACAATGTCATAATTGTCAAAAAACAATTACAAAAGGAGAGAAGTATATGGAGTATGATGTGAAAGGAGAAATGTATCACAAGTGTGCTGAGTGCTACAAACAAGATACGGTGCTTCGCAATTATCGTCCTACAGAAGTTTATTCACGAGTTGTAGGATATATTCGCCCTGTTTCTCAATGGAACAAAGGAAAACAAGCTGAGTATTCTGACAGAAAAGAGTATTGCTCGTGTTGATAAAGAGAAAAATTTTAAAAACCCCCTAAGGAAATAACCATTTCCTTAGGGGGTATGACGAGAGTATCTCGAAAAAACTTATTCAACAGGTATTTCTAGAATTTCATAGAGTTCCTGGAGAATATTTCTTGGAGTGTGTGGATGGATCTCTATTTCTACACAGAGGAGTTCAGGATCAGCCTCTGCCATAGAAAAATTTTTTATGAGTATTTCTCCAAAATACTCTCTTTCGTAGGCAAGCCGAAAGATGTCTATATATTGCCAAAGAGTGATAACAAAAGAACGAGCCACATTTCCCCCTCCTTTGATGAATTTATTCAATCTTGTTGAAAAAGAGTATCTCTATTAAAAAGAAAAAGAAACAATTTGTCAAAATATTTTTTGGTGTATGCACATATCTGGTTTTGAAAAATTTACCCTTCTTGATTATCCCGGAAAAATGGTTGCGGTAGTTTTTACGCCTGGATGTGTTTTTCGTTGTCCTTTTTGTCATAATCCAGAGCTTATCGAGCCTCGAGATGAAGCGTCTAAAAAACTTTTTTTGGAAAATAAAGAAAAAGAGTTTTTCGAATTTCTCGAAAAGCGAAAGGGGAAACTTGATGGGGTGTGTATTACGGGAGGAGAGCCGACACTTCAAAAAGATGTATTGTTATTTATAAGAAAAGTAAAGAAAATGGGATTTCTTGTAAAACTTGACACCAACGGACTTTTCCCTGAAATTGTAGAAAAAATAATGGATGCTGACGTGGTGGATTATTGGGCTATTGATATAAAACATACCAAAGAAAAGTACCATCTTGCTACAGGGAAAAAAATTTCCATAGGAAAAATAGAGCAGAGTGTTGAGCTACTTATGAAAAGAGCGAAAGATTATGAGTTTCGAACGACAGTCGTGCCAGGTATTCATAAGGAAAAAGATTTTGATGCTATTGCAGATTGGATTGATGGTGCTAAAGCATATTATCTCCAAGAGTTTCGTGGAGGAAAAGTTTTGGATCCGAGTGTGGAGAAAAACGCTCAAGGAAAAACAGTAGATCTTGATGGTGTACTCAATCGTATAGGAAATCGATTTGGAAAAATGGAGATAAGAAGATGAAAGAGGGGTTTATGGTAAGTATCTATGAAAGAATTACATAATAGAGCCACGGAGCTTTCTTTGTATCAAAAAAGAATTCTTGTATTTTCTGACATCTTTCTCGGTATTTCTTGGGCACTTCTTGGCGCCACGGCGTTTATTCTTTTTTATGAAGGTGATCCTTCCATTCTTGCTCTTTTTTCTTTTTCTTTAGGTATAGGAATCATCGGAGCTTTTTGGAGAAAACAAAGTCCTTTTCTTGTGGGTATATTTTTTCTATTTTTTGGAGGGTCGCTATTGTGGGTATATCACAAAACAGATCTTTCTTGGGCAGATTTTTATGAGGGGAAAGAGTTTTCTGGTGAAGTTTCTGTTATAGGGGAAGCTATTGAAGAAAAAACTACACAACGTATTCCTATTCAATTCCATTCTTGCTTAGAGGGGAAATGTCTTGATCGTGAGGCCTTTCTTCGAACGCAACGATGGGAATCATACCGAGGCGGGGAAAAACTTTTTGTTTCTTGCACATGGGAAGTCCCTCAATTTGATGAAAAAACGAAAACAGATTGGAAGAAAATATTTTCGGCACGTGGACCATTTCTTTTTTGTTTTGATAGAGAGCCTGTTCGTTTGGGAGAGGAAGAACATACAATGATGTATTCTTTTGTAGAAGTTCGCCAAGGTGCTGAAGAACGGATAGCTCATATTCTCCCTTATCCAGAAAGTGCTTTGGGAGCAGGTCTTATTTTTGGAGGTTCATCGGGACTCAGCGAGAAGTGGCAAGAAAAATTTGCCCATACCTCTATGACGCATATTGTAGCAGTGTCGGGATATAATATAACTCTTTTGGTTCAGTATTTTGGAATTCTTGCTATAGGAATAGGTATACGAAGACAACATTCTTTGTGGTTAAGTGTTGTGGGTATTTTTCTTTTCATTGCTATGATTGGATTTCCTGCTTCTGGTGTTCGTGCGGGAATAATGGGAACATTGGCGCTTATTGCTCTTTCAGGAGGAGCTATCTCGAATGCTCTCAGAGCTCTGGTGATAGCAAGTGCTGTTATGGTTTTTTTCTCACCTCTTATTCTCCGTTTTGATGTAGGATTTCAACTTTCTGTTTTGGCTACATTAGGCATTATTGTGAGCTCACCCTTTATAACACGATTGGGAGTTCACAAACTTTCTTTTTTTCCAAAACTGTTTTCTGAGATAGCGTTGACGACTTTTTTTGCACAACTTTTTGTCTTTCCCATTATCATAAAAACATTTGGTTTTTTCTCGTTTCTCTCTTTTGTGGCCAATCTTTGCATTCTTTGGACAATTCCTTTGGCAATGCTTGGAACATTGATGGCTCTTGTAGTAAGTATATTTGGCGTAGTGGTAGGAAAAATAGCTGGAATATTTCCTTGGTTACTTCTTTCGTATGATATGTATGTTATAGATTGGCTTTCACGATATGAAATACTTGCTCTCTCTCTTGAAAATGTGAGTACTTTGTTTATCTTTGTCTATTACGGCGTACTGGGAGGAGGGTTTATGTGGTATCATAGGTGGGAGAAAGAAAAACGTCGTTTACGCTGTAACCTTTATGAAGTTTCTCCTTGAAAACACTTCTTATCTTCTTGTAATTTTCCTTTTTGGCGTAGCTGTTACATTGGGAATATATACTCTTTCGGTTTATTCGAATTTAGAGGATTTTCGTGTAGTGTTTTTCGATGTGGGACAGGGAGACGGTATCTTGATTTCGTCTGGAAGAAAACAAATTCTTATTGATGGAGGAAGTGATGCAAATATTTTACGTGAACAACTTTCACGTTTTATGCCTTGGGGAGATTCTACAATAGAAATGATTATAGCCACTCACCCAGATGCAGATCATATAGGTGCTTTGGCAGAAACCTTCCATTATTACGATACACATTTTGTTTGGGAAGTTAATGGGAAAAAAGATACGGGCGTTTATAGGGCATGGAAATCCCTTCAAGAAGAAAAAAAGATACCTTCTCTTTATGCAAGACAGGGAGAGAGAATTCTTTTTCCTAATGGAGCTATTTTGGAAGTAGTATACCCTCAAGGAAATGGAGTGTATGCAGGAAATGATATGAATGATGCGAGTATTGTGACAAAACTCGATTTTAACAAACAATCCTTTCTTTTTACAGGAGACATATCTTCCAAAAAAGAAGACCTCCTTCCTTTTGGAGAAATAGATGTTTTGAAAGTGGCGCATCATGGATCAAAATCTTCTACAAGCGAGACGTTTTTGGAACGTATACAACCCAAAGACGCTATCATTTCTTCTGGGAAAAAGAATCGATACGGGCATCCCGCACAAGAAACACTTGATCGTTTACGTTTGCACAATGTTCGTATTCTTCGTACAGATGAAATGGGAAATATTATATATACATGCCTTCCTGAAAAAGATGAATGTGAAATAACACGAGAAATATAAAGACTTCTATTGTCTGGATTCCTCCCCCTGAGGAAAAGGGGGATTGAGGGGGATTTTCTTTGGATTTAAAGTTCAGAATCAATACAAATCCCTCCCCCTCGAAGATTCGGGTACTCCCTTTTGGCAAAGGGAGGGAA
>JAGYLL010000023.1 GCA_018401135.1 Candidatus Moraniibacteriota bacterium
AAAAAATTTTTGAACCACCCAACCAAGAATTTGCTGCTGCCAAAATAATAAGTCCCAAAAGAGCAACAATGACTCCTAAAATGGCATAGATCATAGCATTTTTTGCACTAGAGGCTCTATCTTCATTTCCTGCTGAAGTAAGATAAAGAATTCCAGAAATCACAAAAGCAATAACAGCAAAAAAGGCTACAACATAGAGAAGCCATAGCATTGCATTTTGTATAATTTCCCAAATTGTACTTTCAGGGAGTTGTGTTTGTCCTCCTGCAGAAGGGTCAAATTGAGCTGAGACTAAAACTGGGAAAGAAAGAACTCCTAAACTAAAAACAAAAAACGATTTTCGTAAAAGAGCAATCATATCATCTCACCTCCTTTCTTTTGTATGAGTATTTTATTTTTTAGGTACATATTTTTTATTTATTATAAGTATACCATATTTATTTACGAAAGAAAATAAATAATCGTATAAAAAAGAATAAGTGTTGAAAGAATAAGTACCGAACCAATAATACTAAAATATAATGCTCGTTTTGCCGTCTCAATAAGCTCATTATTCCCTCTTGAAATGAAATATAAAATTCCTGAAACGACAAACGCTATCAAAATTATTACGCCAGAAACACTCAAAAGAAAGAAAAATGCTTCTCGAAGAACAAACACAACTCTTGGTGCTTCATCAATAACGCCACTAGCCAATACTTCTTGCATATCTCAAAATATATTAACGACGAGAAAGTGTGTTTATTCTCTCTTCCAAAAGACGAATTGCTTCGTTGGTTGTGAGTTTGCCTGAGTGAACCGAATCAATAACTTCAGCAAAAAGCGTCTCTGTATTATCAGCGTCATTATGTCTCCATGATCTCGCAACAAGATTTCCCAAAACAAATGGTTTGAGTATAGGATCTTCTTTTTGAAACTCGATAAGATCTCGCCGTGCAGAAGGAGCTTTTGTTTTTTCTATATATACTTTGGCAGGATCGAGAGGAAAAGAAAATTCCTTTTGCTTTTCTGAGAGTAAATTTGTAAGAAGAATCGTTCCTCCTTTGTGCGCAGTAAGATAACGAAGATACTGCCATGATTCAAGTTCTCGTACTTGCTCTGCCCAAACAGGATCTATTTCTCCAGTCACTTTTTTATTTTTAGCCACAACGAATACCCAATAGTTTGCATAATTTGATGGAGCTTTTCCGCTAAACTGAGGCATAGGTGCCACAGCAAAATTTAAACGATTGTTTTTTCGCTTGATCGTATCATAGTGCCAAGAATAATTAAGCATCATAGCAAGATTTCCTTCTTGAAAAGCGTCTATGGAATAATCTTGTCGTATATTCCAACTGTAGTAAGGAGAATTAATATCAGAAAATTGCATATAAAAATCTAGAGCCTGTCTTCCTGGAGCGCCAAGTTGAAATTTTCCTAAATTTCTTTCCCGAGTAGTAAATTCTATATTCGTTCCTAGTTGGAGAAAAAGTGCATTGAGTATATCAGAAGAACGATTAATATTTCTCGCCGTTCCAAGAGAAGCTCCGCTTTGAGATATCCACCCACTCGTATCTGTCTTAGTAAATCTATCAGAAAGAGTCAAAAATTCCTCCCATGTTTGAGGAGGGTTAGTCACACCTTCAAAATTAAAAATATCTTTATTGTAGTAAAGAGATAAAGAATCTACAGAGAGAGGAACTCCATATACTTTGGAATCTATCAAAGTATCGTCTGCCACAACATCTACAAATTCCCTTCGAAGCATTTCCTCATTAAAAATATTTGCAGGGGCAGGAAGTATTTTATCTTGAAATTCTGGGACCCATGTATTTCGTATGAGAAAAATATCTGGCCCATTACCAGAAGCAAGAGCGTCCAAAAGATCTTGTTTATATTCATCAACAAGCATCTTTTTATAATCAACCCTATCAATATATGGATGTGTTTGACTATAAGACTGATTTATTTCTTCATACGCATCACTGTCATCCAAAGGTCCCCAAACTTCAAAAGAAATTTTATATCCAGGAACCCCCCTCAAAGAAATACTTACGAGAACAATAATTGCCACAATAATAAGAACGATAATAATTGCTGTAGCGATATACGCTGGTTGTTTTGATTTTTGAAGCATATATTTTATTTTTTTGTTACGAGAAAACCATAGTGGTAATCACCCACTTCGATCTTTTTTTCATCACCAAAGCTACATTCATGAACAAATTGCAGAAGATCTTCTGCAAGAACTCGTTTTTCGCGAGAAGGTCCTATGTGATTATCTTGATCACTATTCCACTCTACAAAGAGAGCCTTGCCTCCCAAAACAAGAACTCGGCATATTTCTTGTATAATAATCGACTTATTCTCGTTCATAAAAAGCATATCTTTGGCTATGACCATATTCATACTCGCATCTTCCAAAAACGATCCCCCTAATTTTTCAAGATTTACACGCTTAGTTTCTATAACATCCAAAGATTCCATCAAAGCTCTACTTTCTATAGACTCAAGAGCTTGAGGAAGAATATCAAGAGCATATACTTTACCTGTCTTTCCTACTCTTCTGGCAGCCTCAAGAGAGAAATGCCCCGCACCTGATCCAAAATCAGCTATTCTAAAACCAACTACGTTTCCCAACTGATCAAATATTCTTTTCGGATCGAGAAAACTTTTTGTTTGAGAAGATGTTTGTTCCATACTCACATTTTTATTTTGCATTGTTGAAATTTTTTAAAGCTTTTTTTAGTATACTCTATTTTTCTTACTATACAAAACTTTCTCTTCCCAAAAAAGAAAAAGAACGTTACTATACAAAACATCCACCACAAGGAGAGGTGCTAGAGTGGTCGAATAGGACAGTCTCGAAAACTGTTGTACCCGCAAGGGTACCGTGGGTTCGAATCCCACTCTCTCCGCAAAAGTTTTTCCTTCGACGGACATTTGTTCGTCGAAGGAAAATGTATACGAAAAGTAAGGGATTCGAACGGGCAGGAATGAGCGTCGAGCTGAAGACCGCCGAAAGGCGGTGAAGCGAGACAGGCGAGTGTCGATCCCGCCTAGGCGGGACGGATTAAGAAGCGTCCAGCGCTGCCCAGGGCAACGAGTCCCCGCTTCGGGGACGAGGCGAAAATCCCACTCTCTCCGCCTTCGCTACGCCGAAGCGTAGCTATGGCGTGACAAAGTCCGCCAGTAGATACGCAAAGGCGAGATTATTATAATAAGGATTCGAAGGGTAGTCTAAAAAAGCAAACTGCTTTGCTTTTTTAGACACCCGGGCTTTAGAGGAGGAAGTGAGGCATGTGACGAAGGCACGCCGAACGACCGGGAAAAAGGAATCCCACTTTTCACATTAATTGTAACGAGCGAGGAAGAGAGAAAGCAAAGAGTTTTGCTTTCGTTGGGGATGAGAAGGGGTTTTCGAAGCGACGAAGTCGCCGAAAGTCCCCAGCTCGAAGAGGAATCCCACCTCTCCGCTCTCTGCTATGCCGGGAAGGTAGCGTGCGACAAAGTCCGCCAGTAGATACGCAAAGGCGAGATCATTGTAATAAAGGGATCTGAGGGGTGGTCTAAAAAAGCAAAATTTCGCCCCCATTAGTCACTCACCCTCACCTAATAACAAATATGAGTTTCAAAAATTTTAGATAACATACAAGATATTGCTACAATTTGCACACAAAGTTATGATAAAAACCAGTTGTACGCAATTCCGCTTCGCTCCATTGCGCACAATGCGCGCGCTTCCAGCACTGTTATGCTCCGCGGAGCTCCGCACAACAGCGCTTATACAAAATGTACTTCCAAAAACAGAGCTTTCGTTTTACACTTTATATAAGCGCGCGCATTATGTGAAATGCCATTAAATTTTTATAGCTCTATTTAGCAAAAATGATATAATTATCAGATTAAATTATTCATTATGGGTATTGAAGATATAAAAATCCAGACACAGTAAAAACGGCAGGTAAAATTCTTGCTGCTGATATTCCAACAGCTGAGCAATCTACTACACAAAAGAAATCTCATCAGAGAAGAGAGAACGGGCTGAAAGTATTGTTTTGATACTCTTGAAATTGGCTCGACTGAGAAACCTGGATAATTTTGATGAAAAATCTGAAAGCAACAAAATCATTGCCTCGATACCAACAAATTGAAAAAAACTTGAAGGAGTAGGATCGGCAAAATCTGCCACATGAACTATTCAAAGTACTAAAGAGAGATTCTGATCAAGAACAAATTAATCCAAATGCGCCAAAGGACGGAGTTTTAGTTAAATCAATGAGGCAAGGAAGGCTGTGAATGCGCTGGTAGAACTTTAATCGCTCCACTTTACAAGAACACGGCATAGACCACGTTCCTGTTTCTTGCGCCTGGTCATGCTTTTTTGGTCATTGAACAATCGTCTGACACCTGGCATATTTTGACGCAAAACAATAACCTTTATTTTACATTTCCAAAATCAGCATTGGAAGGTTATCAGGATACAAAAACATCAGCCGAATGCAGATTAAAAGAATATACTCCAAGAGAGGCAGATTTTTCCGATGGAGTAAATACCGCTTTTTCTAATTTTGTTGCAATGCCAGCACGAGAAGCAATCGGCCGTCAATACTTAGAAATGTCGCTGCAGCATTAAATGGCAATAAAGAGTTTGAGACAACTGGCATTGGTGGTAGATCATGAAGCCTGTGAGGCTACACACCAGTTTGAAACTGAAATATATGGAGAAAATAAAGTTTTGAAAGTTTTTATGACAGAGTAGAAGGGCTTCTTGAACAAGAGGAAATGCAAACAGCAGACAATAAAAAGTTATCAGTGAAATACTAAAAACACACCCAACGCATGATGATTTTATTGCTTTTTTTTACATTGGCATTAAATGGGAATATCGGCAACAGGATTCCATACAAAAAAATGCCTCTACTGAACAAAAAAGAGTTTATTCAGAAAAGGTTTGGGATTTTTGCAAAAAGAAATATAAACGAAACAATAAGAGAAAGGTAAAAATTTAATGGCATATCCTATAACATGACATATCTGGTTTCGCTATGCCGAAGCGTAGCTATGGCGTGACAAAATCCGCCAGTAGATACGCAAAGGCGAGATTATTATAATAAGGATTCGAAGGGTATTCAAAAAAGCAAACTGCTTTGCTTTCTATGCTCAAGGTCACACTTTTCTATAAGAAGTAAATTTATTGTGAAGGGAACCCCAAAAAGAAACTCCTCCAATTTGAAGCCTGTGCAGAAGTGATGAAACTTCCAGAAATTACTGCTTGTGAAGAAAGAGGCGTAACATTGCTGTCGATTTTATTAAAAGGCTATAACCTGATTGGGGTGGAAATGATCATCAACTATCAGGAGAAGTCGAAAACTTTTTTAAGCAAAATCCGCTTGATGAAAGATTTATCAAATTTTTTCAAAAAATTAAAGCACTAGAAGATGGTGGCGTAGACGAAGAGATGCTTTTACAATATCGCACTGACCTATGAACACCCCGGAAAGAGAAGAAGGATTATTTGATTTTATACATAAACACAAAGATTATAGTAAGGATTGTGAGAATTACAAAGTGAACTTATTACCCTACTTAAACAACTAGAGGATGTCTTACCAAATGAGCTTCTCACTCAGTTTAAGAAAGAAAAACCGATAAAGATATTGAAAAAACGAAATCAAACAATTCAAGAAATTCAAGCAGAAAGAATGAAAAATGTAATTGATTTTTTCAAGCCCTCCTGTGTTACTACAAAAATTAGAACGGTAACCATACTAATAACTAACTTTTTTATATCAGAAAGAATCAGGAAGAGCTTTTCAATTTAGTGAGGAGCTATCTACATTCACACATAGACAATCCTAGTAATCTTGAACATGAATTTTTGCATAGCATAATAAATCCTATAGTCGATAAACTTTCAGAAAAATTATCAGAAGAGCAAAACAAGCAATTAGCAAGCTTGGGAGCTATAGATTACGTGCTGGAAGAAACTATGGAGATGAATTTACAGCCTTCTTTGTGAAGAATGTATTCGAACATATAACGATGTTATCCAAAGAAATAAAAGACCAATGACCGATGAAGATTTTGTTCAAAATTAATACCATTGACGAAGATCTCTTTGCCAAGCTCCTTCAAAAACAAATGTTGAGAAGTCGTTGCCAACAATTAGACATAAAAGATTTACAAGACATAAAAATGAAAAGTAAAGAGTATTTTGAAAGATTTGAATATAATGAGCTAAGAGATATTATTTTCAGATTTTATCAAAAATATATTGAAGAAAAAGAAAATCTGGAGTAATTTTTGAAGATTTTATTTTGAAAGAATTTAGCAAAGAAATATAAAATTTAACCAATATGATATAGTGAAATATTTTTCTCTTTTACAACTAAAGCCCCTACTTTTCTATAATGAGTAATCATTAAATTTTAATTTTTGTACTTTTCTATGAAAGAATACTTCTCTGAACAATCACCCAAACCAGAAGAAATGATGGAAAATTTTTACAAAAATTTCTCATCTTGTGATGAAAAAGTGAAAAGATTTTCATATTAGAACATCTAAGAGAATTAAAAGAAGGTGGGTGTATCTCCCGAAAATTCCTAGACTATCTTTGCCAAGAAAAAGGCTTTCTCTTACATGGATCTTACTCTATGAAATAGCTCATGGCACATTACAATCTAAACAAAAAAGATTTTGCATCAAATATATCTGCTATCGCTCTTATGCGATCATTATATTCAAATAGAGAGGTAAACCTAGAATATCCTTATCATATTGACGAAGAAACTCCTCTAGTTTTAAAATACATACCCATCAAAACGGAGACTGTATAAGTAAAGAAAATGGTTTCGTTTATGTAGTGAAGAATGAAAACTTTAAAAACGAACCTATAGAATCATGGCAATACATCAGAGAAGCTTCTGAAATCGAATCGGTTATGATTTTTGAAACTGAAAAAGCTGACTTTACCTATCCTGTTGAAATATACAATGACTTGAAATCAAATGAGAGTTAATGAGATATTCCAAACTTTTCAATCTTGAATTCAAGAAGTTAAAGTCTTTTTTTCCTAGACAAAACAGTTTTCTTATGATACAATTTTGGTATGGAAATAGTAAACAATCCTTTTTTGTGGATAGGTGTTCTTGCTTTTAGCACGGTACTTCTGTTTATATTTTCTTTTTTTCTCTTTCTTTCTGTTCGTCGATTGAGAAAATTCTCTGACATTTTCTTCTCAGGGACACAAGCAAAAAATTTTGAAGCTGTTTTTCTCGAGCACATACAACATTCGCAAAAAATAGAAAAAGATCTCAATGAACTAGCTCATTTTAGCAATAAAGTCTATGACCTTGCAGGAAAAGGTGTCTACAAAATAGGTCTTATCCGATTCAATCCTTTCAAAGATGTCGGAGGAAATCAAAGCTTTGCTCTTGCTCTCCTGGATCAAGAAAAAACAGGTATCGTTATTTCTTCTCTCTATACACGAGAAGGAACACGTATTTACACCAAACCTGTCTACAAAGGTAATGCTCTCGAAGACCACTCCTTTACAGAAGAAGAAAAAGAGGCTATAAAGAAAGCTAACTCAAAAAAGATTGATGGATTTACTCCCTCAAGCGTTTCCTGATAAAAATATTCTATGACTGACGTTATATCCGAACCAAAGGTAATCAAAATACCCGAAACCGTAACCGTGAAAAAGTTTGCGGAAATTTTGGATATGCCCGTTTCTAGCGTGATAATGGAGCTTATGAAAAATAAGATCCTTGCCACAATAAATGATGAAATTGATTTTGAAACGGCTAGCATTATCGCCCAAGATCTTAATTTCTCTACCGAAAAAGACCTCGACGTCGTCTCGGGTGAAATTATTACCCTTGAAAAGCTTCTTGAAATTTGTAGTCAAGAAAAAGAAAAAGGAATGAAACTTTCTTCTCGACCCCCGATTGTCACCATATTAGGACATGTCGATCATGGAAAAACAACCCTCCTAGACTACATTCGAAAAGCAAGTGTGGCACAATCAGAAATAGGAGGAATTACACAAGGAATCAGTGCTTATCAAACCAAAAAACAAGGAAAATATATAACCTTCGTTGATACTCCTGGCCATGAAGCCTTTGCTTCTATGCGACAAAGAGGAGTAACGCTTGCTGATATCGCTATTCTTGTGGTTGCCTCAGATGATGGAGTAAAGCCTCAAACCAAAGAAGTTATTACCTATCTCAAAGAAAAAAATATTCCCACTATTGTCGCTATCACAAAAATCGACAAACCCGAAGCAAAACCCGCTCGAGTCAAACAAGAAATTTCTGAACACGGACTTCTCCTTGAGGGATGGGGCGGGACTATTATGTGTGTAGAGGTAAGTAGTAAAAGTGGTAAAGGTATAGATACGCTCTTGGAAAACATTCTTCTTCTTGCCGAAGTTGAAGAATTTACCGCAGACACAAGAAGAAATGGGCTTGGAATCGTTCTGGAAGGAAATCTTGATCCTAAAAAAGGTCCTGTGGCAGTAGTGCTTGTAAAAACAGGCTCATTTCGCATCGGTCAAGATATTATGGCAGGGACGGTTTTGGGAAGAATCAAAAAAATGGAAAACTGGAAAGGGGAAAATGTAACCCTTGCTGAGCCCTCGATGCCTGTTACTATTATTGGTCTTTCGGAAGTCCCCCAATCAAATACTATTCTCCAAACTATAGAAAAAAAGAGAGAAAAAAGAATGAAAATAGATACAACAAGTACAACGAAGAAAAAAATTTATTCTCAAAATAAAGACAGTAAAAGAATACATATTATTCTCAAAGCTGATACCCAAGGATCTCTCGAAGCTATAGAACAAATAATGGATACGTATACTAATGAAGAAGTCTCTTTGGAATACATTGATGCTGGCATCGGAAGTATTACCGAATCAGATATACGATCAGCTCAATCTGGAGAAGCTATTATTTTTGGATTTAACGTCATTGCTACACCTGTGGCAAAACGGATGGCAGAAACAGATAAAGTAGAGATCAAAACCTATCGAATTATTTATGAACTTGTCGATGATATAAAATCTCGACTTGAAAATCTCCTTGAACCAGAAATTTCTCGAACCGATCTTGGAAAAATGAAAGCACTTGCCATATTTAAAACTTCCAAAAAAGATATGATCGTAGGAGGTAAGGTTATCAAAGGAAAAATTATAAAAGGATCAAGTATAGAAGTTATGCGAGAAGATCGCCTTATTGGAACAGGAACTCTTCTCAATCTTCAACAAAACAAAATAAATGTAAACGAAGTAAAGCAGAATTTCGAATGTGGTGTTACTTTTGAAGGAGAAACGAAAATTCAAGTTGATGATATTTTGGTATCTTTCTTGCAAGAAGTAAAGAAACGAACCCTTTCAGCAAAAACAGGGAAATAAAACATTCTTCATTTTTTGACCCTTTCTGTGAAAAAAGGTACAGTAGAAAAGCCTTCTTTTTTTGGTACAAAAATATTACTATGAACACATCTCTCCATCAAAACATTCCTCAATCCATTCTTTCTCTGGCTCAAAAACTCCAAGATGCTGGATTTGAAGCCTATTTCGTAGGAGGTTGCGTTCGTGATCTCCTTATGGGAGTAAAGCCTAAAGACTGGGATATTACGACCAATGCTCGTCCCGAAGAAATTCAAACTATTTTTCCTGATTCTTTTTATGAAAATACTTTTGGCACCGTTGGAGTAAAAATTGATACTCTCCCAAACGAAGAATCCATCGATGAAGATCGTGTTGTAGAAATAACAACCTATCGAACAGAATCCACCTATTCTGACAAAAGAAGACCTGACACTATCTCTTTTGCCAACACCCTTCAAGAAGATCTCAAGCGACGTGATTTTACCATAAATGCCCTTGCACTTTCTCCATCAGAAAAAACTATCAAAGACTTCTACGAAGGACAAAAAGATATTGAGAGAAAAGTGATTCGTGCTGTAGGAGATCCCTATGATCGTTTTAGAGAAGATGCTCTCCGTATGATGCGCGCTGTACGATTCTTTAGTCAATTTGGCTTTTCCATAGAAGGACCCACTTTAGAGGCTATACAAAAAAATGCAAAAAACCTTCAAAGTATTGCCAAAGAACGTATACGCATAGAACTTGAAAAAATCATACTTTCCCCTCGCCCAAGTGAAGGCATAGAAATGCTCGAAAAAACCCATCTTCTCCAATACATTATCCCCGAACTTCGAGAGGGAATTGGTGTTACACAAAACCTCCATCACACCTATACCGTCTGGGAGCACAACATCAGAGCGCTCAGAACATGTCCGTCCAAAAAGCTTTCTGTGCGACTGGCTACGCTTCTTCATGACGTAGGAAAACCTCGTACCAAAAGAGGGAATGGGAAATATGCAACATTCTATAATCATGATCATGTAGGTGCTCGCATGACAAGAAATATACTCACAAGACTTACATTTCCCAAAGCTGTTGTCGATCATGCGACGCTTCTCGTCGATCAGCATCTTTTTTACTATAATGTTGGTGAAGTTACTGACTCGGCGGTAAGACGCGTTATCGCTCGAGTAGGCAAAGAAAATATAAAAGATCTCATAGATGTTCGTATTGGTGATCGACTTGGATCTGGTGTGCCCAAAGCAAAGCCCTATAGACTTCGTCACTTCGAATATATGGTAGAGAAGGTTCTCACTGATCCAGTAAGTGTCAAAGAGCTCAAAATACATGGTAATGACCTTATACAAGAACTTTCTCTAAAACCAAGTCCGAAAATTGGTGCTCTTCTTGACGTTCTTTTGGGGGAAGTTATCGAAGATGCTTCCAAAAATACTCGAGAGTTCCTTCTTTCTCGAGCTCATGAACTCAACAAGGAAAATCTTCAAACTCTTCGTGCATATGCTCAAGAAAAAATTGAACTTCAACGAAAAAAAGACGAGGAAGAAATGAAAAAAAAGTATTGGGTAGAATAAAAAAGTTTCTTTTTTTTGTAAAAATTCCTTCTTTCTCTTTTTCGGACTGTGGTATAACGGCATTACGTACGATTCGGGTTCGTACAATCTGGGTTCAATTCCCAGCAGTCCGACACATTGAAAATGTGAGGGCTGGAGCACGCAAACTGCTTTGCGTGCGTTGGGAATTGAAGGGATGGGCGATGCTTTTAGCCGACCATCCCCGGCCTGAAAGGAATTCCCAGCAGTCCGACACGCAACTCTATTCTTAATTTAATATAAAAGTTTTTTGTATTTTCAAATATTCTTTTTTTTGACAAAAAGAAAGAATAATCTTATACTTTCTTAGAGAAAAGCTTAATTCATCTCTAATATTTTTGTGTATGATATATTATCTTCTGGTGCTCGTAGCTGTGATAATCATCACTTCTATAAAACAAATAAACCAATACGAACGTGGTCTTAAGTTTACTTTTGGAAAATTTACAGAAATAATGGAACCCGGTTGGCGTCTTGTTTTGCCTGTAATACAAGGTTTTCAGAAGGTTGATATGCGTACACGAGCAGTAGATGTTCCTGATCAAGAAGCTATCACCAAAGACAATATCTCTGTTCGTGTCAATGCTGTTATCTACTATCGAGTTATCAATGCCGAAAAAGCTATACTTGAAGTAGAGAATTTTTATTTCGCTATCTCTCAACTCGCTCAGACAACGATGCGAAACATTGTCGGAGAAGTAGATCTTGATGAACTTCTTTCTAATCGAACAACTATCGCAGAAAAAATTCGTCAAATTATCGATAAAGCCTCTGATTCATGGGGTGTTCAAGTAGAATCTGTGGAACTTAAGGATGCTATGCTTCCAGAAGATATGAAACGAACTATTGCCAAGCAAGCAGAAGCAGAAAGAGAAAAACGTGCTGTGATTATCAAAGCAGAGGGAGAAGTTATGGCCGCCGAAAATATGGCAAAAGCTGCAAAAATTCTTTCTGGTAGTGATGGAGCTCTTCATCTTCGAACTCTTCAAACACTCAATGACCTTAGCAGTGATCAATCCAATACTATTGTGTTTGCGACTCCTCTCGAAGTACTCCGTGCGTTTGAAAATTTTACCAAGAAATAAAGACGCTCTTTCCTTATGCATATTCGCATACCCAACGCTTCTCTCAATATTCCTGTTTGTATGAGAAGGTTGGGTTATGCCTTCCAAAAAAGAGAGGGTAATGGAGAAATGGCTTTTATTCGCCCTCTTGCACGAGCAGGTTTTCCTCGTTTTCACATCTATACGAAGACAACTGCACAAGAAACATTCCTCAATATTCACCTCGATCAACACAAAGAAACCTATGGAAAACAAACAGCACATCACGGTGAATATGAAGACGATGGTGCATTGAAAGAAGAAATCGCAAGAATACGCTCTTTATTATCATCCTAA
>JAGYLL010000024.1 GCA_018401135.1 Candidatus Moraniibacteriota bacterium
TCGATTTGAGTTTTTTCGATGATAAGTTTGGGATCGACACAATTAAAATCACATTGAGCATTCTCTGTTCCTTGTCGGAAGTATTCTTCTTTGCACTCATTGAGTTTTTGGAGGCATTTTTCTTTACTCGCATTGAAATATTCTTTGTTTATTTCATATCCAAAGTAACTTAAGACAAAACTTCCTACGACGATAAAGCCCACAATCCAGATGATAAACTTTATAAGTGAAAACATATTTTTATCTTATGAATAAAGATGTCTATCTTCCTATGCCACGATAGAGGAGGGAACTTTTTTCAAAAATATCTTTTGGGAGACAATTCTTTCCATCAACGATAGCGAGAACGGAGTGTTTTTCTAGTGTTTCTGGGGTAAGTTCTGTAAAGAGAGAATGATTGGTCGCTATAATAACGGCTTGAGATTTGGAAAGTATATCTTCAAGGGATTTTTCTGTAGATTCTTTGAGAAGAAAGGGGTCAAAGGTATGAATCTGAGCCTTGTGTTTTTTGAGATGTTCTATGATTTTATACGAAGGAGATTCTCTTTTATCACCAACATTAGCTTTATAGGCAAGACCTAACACCGCAACATTCGTTCCATTGAGAGGGAGCTTGAGGTCATTGAGCATATCTTGGAGAATTTCTACCGTATACTCTGGCATAGAATTATTTATTTCTCGAGCAAGTTTGAGAAATTTATGATCAAAACCACTTTTTTTGGCTCTCTCTATAAGATAGTAGGGATCTACGGGGATGCAATGTCCACCAACTCCACAACTAGGCCAATGAGGCATAAAAGCAAATGGCTTTGTGGAAGCTCCTTGTATAACATCGACTACGTCAATTCCCAATGCGGTAAAGGATTTTGCAAGTTCGTTTACAAAAGCAATGTTTATATCTCGAAAAGAATTTTCCATTATTTTGGTAGCCTCTGCTTCTCGAAGAGATTTCATTGGACGAACAGGTGCATCAAGAATATTTTCATAAAAAGCAACCGTTTGTTCTGTTCCTTTGTGGGTAAAAGAACCTACGACACGGGGGATATTAGAAACATTCCATTTAGGATCTCCCGGATTGATTCTCTCTGGACAATGAGAAAGTTCATAATCTTTCCCTATCTCAAAACCAGCTTCTTTGAAAAGAGGCTCTACTACTTCTTCACACACACCGGGGTTAATAGTAGATTCTACGACAACAATGGTTTGTTTTTTTGGATTGAGATTTTTTGTAATGGTGGTAATAGCATTTCTTACAGGAGTAAGATCTGGTTGATAGAGTTTATCTACGGGAGTAGGAACACAAACAAGAACAATATCAGCTTCAGATATGATGCGGGGGTCAGTCGTAGCATTGACCATTCCTTTTGAAAAATGTTTTTCGAGGAATTCATCTTGAAGAAAGTTTTCTCCAGCATTTACTTTATCAACTTTGCCTTGTACCTGTTCAAGTCCGTATGTTGTATAACCCTTTTTACTTGCCAAAACAGCAAGAGGAAGTCCTACATAACCAAGCCCAATTACACCAAGCTTTGCCGATTTATCTCTAATTTTTTGTTCTAGAATGTGCATATAGACTAAATGACATAAAGGTTGCCTTGGCAACCTTTAGTTTCCTCTCACTTCATTTTGTTTCTTTGTTGCAATATCATCAATCGCAGTCCCTCTTTTACAAATAAAAACTATTCGTATTTATCTTTTTGATGCGATAGAGGAGATCTTCTGTGGAAGTCGACGGGAGTTTTTATCATATCAGCCATATAAAAGCAAAGACTATAAACTGAAGACCTACCATAAAGAGAACAAAAGAAAGGAAGAGCCACTTTGTAGGGTGTTATTTTAAATTCTGAACATAGAAAGAGAAAAACACAGAAAGAAGAACGAGAGAGAAAAATATAAGGGATGGCATCAGAATAACAAAGAATTTAAGAGTGGACGAACATCAATGAACAGCTTTTTATGATAATACTCACTTGTAGAAACGAATTGACCAATAGTTCGAACAACTCGTGATTTTCTATCGGCAAAATAGGTTACCGTAACAGGGACCCAAACGATTTTGAGATTTTTTTCCGAGAGCATCGATACTAGTTTCTTGCGTATAGTGAAATCTCCTGGAAGATTGAGCCGAAGCATGGTTTCTTTATTGAGCGCTCGAAATCCACAAGTGAGATCACTTATATGTGTTTTGAGGAAAAGGTTTACGATTTTTGCAGCAAGACGATTGAGCACGTCTTTTATCCACGGTATATTTTTGCATCTTTTCCTCCGAATCGATCAGCTACTACCATATCGGCCTTTTTTCAAATATGGAGCAAGAAGGTGGGGATATCATTGAATCAAAATTGTCCATCGGTGACGATGTTAATAAAAATATCAGCGCCGTTTTCGAGTGCTTGATCTACCGCTGTTCGAAAGGTTTTTCCAATACCTCTATTGGTAGAATGAGAATAAACGTGAAATAAACAGCTTCTTTGCTACCAATGATGTTTTGTCACTACTTCCATCGTCTACAATCCCTATGAAGATTTCATCAATGCCCGGTATGCTTTTTGGAAGTCCTTGAATTGTTTTTGCAATAACCTTCTCTGTTAAAAGCTGGTATATTTATAATGAGTTTAATATAATCTTTTAAAAATTTTTTTTCAGAAAAATTTTCTCGAAAGAAAACATAGGATAAGTATATTCTCAAAATGTAAAAAAAGAAATATTGACAAAAATGTTATTCTGGTTTGTTTTTTGAGGATGTATTAAGAAGAAATACGTTTTATTTAGCCAATAGGTAAAAAATATATTTCTTGGATATTTTTTTAAAAGAAGGTATACTTACTTTATGTATAAAATAGGTATAAATACTTCTTTTCTTTGTAAGCCGTATACTGGCATTGGTCAAGTGACGACAAATGTTTTGCGTGAAATTATGACGCGAAAGAATTTTGTTATTGGCGGTAAAAGTATACCTTCTTGCGAGATTACTTTTTTTCTCTATATTGATGAAGACGTTTCTTTTTTTGATACAGCACTTTTTAAAAAACACGGGGGGGCTCGATTCGTACCACGAAAAGTTTCTTTTTGGTATAAGCGAAATGATTTGCTGAGAAAATGGATTTTTGAACGATTTCTTTTGCCACATTTGGCCAAAAAAGATCAAGTAGATGTATGTATAAGTTTATACCAAAGTTCTACTGTATTTCCATGGTGGAGCAAAATTTTTCATCTTATGGTTGTTCACGATATTATTCCTGAGATTCTCCCTGAATACAGAGCTACTGCGAGAAAACGTTTCTTTTGGAAAAAGATACAACGAGGAATACGACTTGCTGATAGAATAGTGGCTGTTTCTCACTATACAAAGCAAGATATTAGGACTCATTATGATCTCGGGGACGAGAAGATACTTGTCGCATCTATTGATGTGGACCCTGTTTTTTCACAACCCATTAAACAAAGTAATATTTCTTCAGTGAGGCATCATTATGCTTTACCGAAAAAATATTTTTTTTATGCAGGGGGACTAGAAGTACGAAAAAATATCAGAAATGTTCTTTATGCATACAAAAGTCTTCTAGATAAAGAGTCTTTGTCAGAAACTTTCCCCGATTTTGTTATTTCTGGAACACTTCTTCCTCATCTAAAGCCTCTCATTGTAGATGTTGAGGCTCTTGTCCACGAACTTGATATAGAAAAAAGAGTTCATATAGTAGGAAATATTCCTCAAAATGATCTCCCTGTTTTTTATGCAGAAGCATTTTGTTTTGTATTCCCTTCTCTTTATGAAGGTTTTGGTATGCCGGTTCTTGAGGCTATGAGAAGTGGAACGCCGGTTATTACCACAAAAAAGACATCACTTACTGAGGTTGGGGGAGAAGCTGTTCTTTATTGTGATGGGACAAAAAAGGATATACTTCGAGCGATGGAAGAAATGATATATAATCCCCATATGCGAAAAGATCTCAGTCGAAGAGGAATGGAACAATCAAAGCTCTTTTCTTGGAAACGTTTTGTAGATACTTTGATAGGAGGGGTGAGCATTCGATAAATATAGAGGTATTTTTATGAAATCATTCTCTTTTTTTACTCTTCTTTTTGGAAAAAAGAACGCTGATATTTTATGGGAGCAGAAAGCGTGGCGTCTTGGTCTGCTTTTTTTTGTGATAGCTTCTCCTTTTATTTTTTCTTTTACACAATAGCTCTCTATTTTTCTCATAGTTCTTTTTATATTTTTAGTGATAGCACTTTTCTCCCCACGATCAATTTTTATTTTAATGCTAATAAGCGCTCCTTTGAAATACTTAATTTTTTACCCTCAGGAATCGCCACTTCTCTGAGACCGTATCAGTTCTTTCTGCAAGTGTTGTTTTGTAGGACTCCTCTTCTGAGGAGTGCATACCTTCTCAATAAAAAGTATAGGGAGTTTTTAATTGATAAACCTTTGTGGATATAGGAGTTGTATTGATTATTTTTGAGGATTTTTTCGCTTTTTTTTCTCCCTTTTTCCAAGAAAGTTTCTCGATTGGAGCATTCATTCTTTTCTTTTGCTTTTATCTATGCTCTTACGAGCTTTGTCTGTGGGGGTCAGTAGAGATATTGCTCTATCTATGCCTTATTTGATAGCTTCTTTGTAAGCACTGTTTTGTATGCTCTTATTCAAAATATAGTTTTCTCTCTTTTTTTATGGCTTAGCAAGGGTGGCATAAAGAAATTATGCCTGGAAGACCAATGCTTTTTTTTCTGAACCGGATTGGCTTGGTTTTTATGGAGCACTTTTTCTTTTTGTTTTATGGTTTTTCTTTTTTAGTATAGAAAGAAAAAAAGAAGAAAAAATATCTGAGGGAATGATGCTTGTTTCTTTATGGATTGCAAGTACATTTGGTTTTATGGCTCTTATTATAACTGTCTCTCGGAGTGCTTGGTTGGGATTATTTTTTGGAGTATCTTTTCTTGTGCTATGGAGTATTTGGAGGCAAAGAGAACAGACGGTGAAAAAAATATTTTTTCTTGTTCTTTCTTTTTGTGTGGCACTTACCTATGTTATTGTAGTACCTTTAACTAATTTTGAATTGGGAAATCGAGCACAATCAAGTATTTCTGGTCTACAAGAAATAACGATATCTTGCCTGAAAAAAGAAAATCTCCCATTACAAATATCTTCGGAAAATGATCTCGCTGAGTATAATTGTAGACATATTAGCCTTGAAGAAAGAGAAGAAGAAAAAGCATCTGGGAGATATATAACGAAAGTATTGCGAAAAGATCCAAATGCAGAAATACGAAAAGATATATGGAGAAAAACGGAGGAAATTATACGAGAAAACTTTCTCTTTGGTATTGGCTGGGGAGGAATATCTTCTGCGTTTGGAGAGGGTTCGAGGGGAGAGTATTTTAATGCAAGTAATATTTTTCTTGGGGTATGGCTTGGATCTGGTCTGATTGGACTAGGAGGTTTGATTATGCTCTTTGTATATTTGGCATATTTCTCTATACGAAGCTCTCTTTCAAAAGAAAAGGGAATTTCGAAAATCGGCATAGCTCTTTTTGGGACACTTGGAGTCGTTTTTGTGTTTTCTATGTTTAATTCTTCAGAATTTTTGGCTATTATGTGGATTTGGCTTGGTATGATAGGATTTCTTCTTCCAGCGATAAGAAAGCAAAAAGATATGCATAAAAAACATTTATCTTTATGAATATAGGAATTGATATAAGAAATGTAGGAAAAAAAAGAACAGGGGATGAAACAGTATTTTTTCATTTGGCACAACTTTTACCAAAAATAGATAAAAATAATACGTATTTTCTTCTTATAGAAAATCGTTCAGAAAAAGAGATTTTTGCTTTAGAGAAACTTCTTGATATAGAAAATAAAAAAAATGTTTTTATCTATAAATGTGGTTCGGGGAATAAGTTTATCTGGAATATCTTTTCTGCTCCATATGCTTCTAGGTGTTTACGATTGGATATATACCACACACAATATATTATTCCTTTTTTTATGCCATCATATACAAAAATACTAACCCATATTCACGACGTTTCTTTTGCTCGGTATCCTGAATACATTGCAAAAAAAGATAGATTTTTTCTTTCATTACTCATTCCACGAAGTTTACAAAAAGCAGATGCTATTATTGCTGTTTCAGAATTTACTCGAAAAGAAATTATTACCTATTATAAAATAGACGCTTCTAAAATACACACCATCCCTAATGGTATTGGCAAGTCGTTTCTTTCTACACACTTTTGTCAAAAAGAAGCTGATGATATTTTAAAAAAATACGGAATTTCAGAGGAATACATTTTTCATATAGGAACATTACAACCAAGAAAAAACATTCCTTTTCTTCTTGAAGCTTTTGCACTTTTTTCCAAACGAAACCCATCGATGCAATTAGTTTTAACCGGTGGAAAAGATTTTCCTCATTATGATCAAAAAATTGATACTGTGATTAAAAAATATCATCTACAAAATAAAGTACTTTTTTTAGGATATGTAGAAAGTAGCGATCTCATTTCTCTTATCGATACAGCCCAATGTGTCGTAAGCGTTTCTCTTTACGAGGGTTTTGGACTCCCTTTACTTGAAGCAATGGCTCGAGGCATTCCTGTTATTTTCTCTGCTATTCCAGCACACAAAGAAATTTCTGGAGAATATGATGGAAGCGTTTCTCTTCGAGATATTGCCACATTTTCTGATGTATTGTATAGTAGTGTTGTTGATACAAGTTTTCGAAAAAAGCTTTATTCACAAGGAAAATCACGTGTTTGTTTTTTTCTTTGGGAAAAATCAATACAAAAACTGTATGAACTTTATGAAAAGGTGGGAAATAATAGTAAATGAATAAAAATATGTTTTCATGGAAGAAAGTAGGGAAAAAATCAGAGAAAGGCACTCTCCAACAAGGAAAGAAAAAACGATTTTCTCGTAAAATTATCTTGGGCATCGTTTCCTTTTTTGTTCTTTTTATAGGAATATTTTCTTTGTGGGCGGGGCCAACGCTCTTTAAAGTTGCGCCCAATGCCAATGTTTTTACAAGTATTTTACGATCAATTCCTGGTGTAAGTGATAGTTTAAATGAAACGGATAGTGGCACGACAAACATAGTCCTTCTTGGTATGCGTGGGGAAGAAGTTGTTGGTGGCGGACTTCTTGCTGATACTATTATGGTAGCAAGTCTTTCTCAAGAAAATAAACAAGTGCTTTCTCTTATTTCTATTCCGAGGGATCTTTATGTCACGGTTCCAGAAAGTTCTCAAAAAGCAAAAATAAATGCTGTTCATGCTCTTGGTGAGAGCCAAAAAAAGGGCTTGGGATTGGAGTATATGAAAACAATACTTTCTGATGTTTTAGGACAAGAAATACATTATGCTGTAAGTATTGATTTTGCTGGATTTGAACAACTTATTGATGCTTTGGGTGGCGTGACTATCACTCTTAATGAACCTTTTATCGAACCTCTTCAATTTCACGAAGAGCGTGTATGTGATCCTAACGTTTTTACCGTTCCCTCTGGAAATTTTGAAGAAAAAATTAGTGGAACAACAGGTAAAGTTAAGGCTCGATATCCTTTGTGCTATAATGCCAATGAAGAATGTGGTGGTGTATTTGAGCTTCCTGCTGGACAAAATAATCTTAATGGAGAAAAAACACTTTGTTATGTACGTTCCCGAGTGACTTCAAGCGATTTTGATAGAGCTCGACGTCAACAAGAAGTTCTCAAACAATTGAAAGAAAAAGCACTTTCTCTTGGTTTACTCATTGATTTTGAAAAGACAAATGGCATTCTAAACGCTTTGGGAAATAATGTTCATACTGATTTACAACTTTGGGAAATGAAGAGATTTTTCGAACTTGCACAGGCATTTCAATCCCCTGAAATTCGTCAAAAAGTCCTTGAGAATTCATCAGAAGGTCTTTTATATGTTCCTGAAGAAACGGGTGGTGCTGGATACATCCTTCTTCCTCGAGGAGATTCTTATGCGGGTATTCATGAAGTATTTTCTTCTCTCGTTCCCAAAAAAGATGATGGGGAATAAATAAAGAAGTACAATACTTTTGTATGAAATATACCATAGCTGTTAATAGTTATCAGCATCCAGAAATGTTAGCTCGTTGTTTACGCTATATACAAGATGCTATTAAAGATTTAGATGCAGAAATTATTGTAGCTGATTCAGAGACAGGAGAAGAGACTGTTATGATGATGAGAGAAGATTTTCCTGAGGTTCGTTTTTTTCCTAATACAAGAAACATAGGAATGGGCGCACTGGCTAATATTGGCCTTTATGAATCTTTTGGTGAATTTATTTTCTTTATAAACTATGATTGTATTATTAATAAAGAGGCTATTGTACATTTGGTAGAGCGTTTAGAAAACGATATAACGATCGGACTCACCGCCCCTCAAGTAAAGAATTATGATGGGACATTACAGTACACTTGTTTTCGTTTTTACCATCCTCTCACGGTTCTCTATCGAAGAACTCCTTTGGGAAAATTTTCTTTTGCAAAGAAGCATATAGATAACTTTCTTATGAAAGATGCTGATCACAATACTTCTTTAGAGCCAGATTGGGTTATGGGATCAGCTATGATGATGAGAAAAAAAGACGGTATCACATTTGGAGGTTTTGACAGTCGTTTTTTTATGTATTTTGAAGATACTGATTTGTGTAGAAAATGTTGGGAAAATGAAAAAAGGGTTGTTTATGTACCAGAGGCAAAAATATATCATCTTCATGGGAAGGGAAGTGCAAGAGGTGGGCTTATTCGGTCGCTTTTATTTAATAAACTCACATGGATTCATATTATAAGTGCTTGTAAATACTTTTTAAAATATTATGGAAAACCCAATCCGAGAGGAAAGTACTCAAACAGTCAAAAGTGAAAAAAAATCTTTTTGGTTAAACTATTTTTTACAGAGCATACTTTTCATTTTTTTTGCTTCAGGGATCTACGTTGTAGGCTATTCTCAGGGAAAAGACTCTCTTTCTTTCTCTGATACTACTATTCTTTATGAAAATGATAAAGATAGAGTTTTAGACTTCTCTCTTTTTTGGAAAACATGGGATATTCTTGAAGAAAAATATGTAGATTCTCAAGATTTACATGCTCAAAAAATAATGTATGGTGCTATAGAGGGAATGTTAGAATCGACAAATGATCCGTATACAACCTTTTTTGATCCAGAGGAGAATAAAGAATTTGAAGAAGATATTTCTGGTGAATTTGATGGTATAGGAGCTGAATTAGAAATGCGAAATGACTTCCTTACTATAGTCGCTCCATTGAGTCAATCCCCAGCAGAAAAAGCGGGTATGCGACCTGGTGATGTCATCATTGCTGTCTCAGGACAAGATATTATAGGAGAAACCCTAACAAGTTCTGTTTCAAAAATACGAGGACCTAAAGGAACAGAAGTAGTCCTTACTATCGTACGGGAAGGTTTGGGGGAGACTCTTGATATAAAAATTATTCGAGATACTATCAATGTTGAAAGTGTTGCGCTTGAGATACAAGAAGAAATTGCTATTATAGAAATCCGTCAATTTGGAGAGAAAACTATGGGAGAATTTCGAAAAATTATAAAAGAAATTGAAGCATCTCAAGTGAAAAAAATCATTTTAGATTTAAGAAATAATCCTGGAGGATACCTTGATGTTGCTATTGATATGAGTAATATGTTTCTTGCACCTGATTCTGTTATTGTAATAGAAGAAGATGGAAAAAAACAAAGAAGAGAAACTGTTTCACGAAGAGTTCCTGAGACAGATTTTCTTACCTCTCTTCCAACAGTACTCCTTATCAATAAGGGAAGCGCAAGTGCGTCCGAAATATTTACTGGAGCATTACAATACCACAGAGATGATATTGTCGTAGTTGGAGAAAAAAGTTTTGGTAAGGGGTCTGTTCAAGAATTAGTTTCTTTGCCTCAGAATACTTCTATAAAAATAACCGTTGCTCGTTGGCTAACACCAGCAGGAGAGCAGATTGATACAAAAGGAATAGAGCCACAAATAAAAATAGAAATGACTGAAGAAGATTATAAAGAAAAAAGAGATCCTCAGTTAGAAAAAGCATTGGAAATTATACGAGAAAAATAAACTTTATAAGATGAAGAAATCTTAGGGATTATTTTTGCAAATTTCATATATATGCGAATAGGAATTGACGCAAGGTTTTATGGAATATTAGGTAAGGGCTTGGGTCGTTATACTCAACAGCTTATTGAACATTTAGAAAAAATTGATACAGAAAATACGTACAGTATTTTTCTTCGAAAAGAAAATTTTCTTGAATACGTTCCTCAAAATAGAAATTTTTCAAAAATTCTTGCAGATATTCCTTGGTATGGGTTTCGAGAGCAATGGGAATTCCCTCTTCTTTTGAGGAAATACGATTTGGATCTCGTCCACTTTCCTCATTTTAATGTTCCTATACTTTACAGAAAACCATTTGTTGTAACCATACACGATCTCATTCTTTTGCATCACTCCACCCATAAAGGATCAACACTCCCCAGATTTCTTTACAAAATAAAATTTTTTGTTTATAAGAAGATTCTTCATTATGCTATGAAAAAAGCAAAACATATTTTAACTGTTTCTCAATTTACGAAAAAAGATATTCTTGAAAATTACCCCTTTATTTTAGAGGAAAAAATTTCTGTTTCTTATGAAGCTAATACGCGATTTCCTTCTCTAAAAAAAGAAAAAGGTAGGACTGTACGCACTATGAATCAATATGGTATAATAAAACCGTACTTTTTATATGTAGGAAATGCTTATCCGCATAAAAATCTTTTTCTTATGCTCAAGGCATTTCTTTCTTTACAGAGAGAAGATTTTGTTTTTGTTCTTGTGGGTAAAATAGATGTTTTTTATAGTCAACTACAAGGATCATTTTCTAAAGAAAGAGAACAAAAAAAAATAATTTTTGTTGGAGAAGTAGGGGATGATGAGCTTGAAGTTTTGTATAAAAATGCTTTTGTTTATGTTTTTGTTTCTTTGTACGAAGGGTTTGGACTGCCACCTCTTGAAGCAATGGCTCACGGCATCCCTGTAGTTAGCTCTTGTACAACTTCTATGCCTGAAATACTTGGAAAAGCGCCTCTTTATTGTGATCCAGAAAAAGAGAATTCTATTAAACAATCGCTTTTGTGTATGATAGAACAAAAAAAGGTTCGAGATCGTTGTAGAAGAAGGGGTTTTAGGCAAGTAGAGATGTATAATTGGGAGCATTTGGCAGAACAAACCATACGAGTGTATAAGCAAATATTTTTCCAGAATAAGCCTTGAAGTGCTCTTTGTGAATAATACGAAAAAAAAATCTTTAAGAATTGACGGTGTAGTGCGTAAAAATAATCGCATCGGTTTTTCTTATGAAGAAAAAACGAAAAAAAGTGTTTTTTTGGAGAAAAAAACTGAAACTCTTTTAGTAAAAAAGGAAGAGAGAAAAAATATTTCTGTAAAAAAATACTCCAAAGGGTTTCGGATAGGACCTGATACGAATATAGAAGAATTTTTCGCTCCTCAGAAAGAAACGACTTACTTTGAAAATAAAAAAGAAGAACAAAAAAATGAAGAACACTCTTCTTTTCCAAAAGAAAAGAAGCTCTTTTTAGAAAGAATGCTTTCTCATAATGAAGAAAGGAATAAAGAAAGCTCTTTTTTAAAGCAAAAATCTTTGAATAAGACGCTTATTCCAAAAGTTCAATCCACAAAAATTTTTCGAGAAAAAAATGCTTTTAAAAAGTCTCCCGAAAAAGATTTGTATGCGGTTAAAAAAGAACAAGAAACCCTAGCTTCTTTACTTGCTAAAACTCAAGAAACCCATAGAGGAATTTCTTTCAATACCCCAACATTCACCTCTCAAGTCCCTGTGCAAAAAAAAGAAAGTTCTTTTCATACCTTTATTCCTAAAAAAGAAAATAAACTCTTTTTAGAAAGAAGGCTTTCTCATAATGACCTATCGAAAAA
>JAGYLL010000025.1 GCA_018401135.1 Candidatus Moraniibacteriota bacterium
AAGGAAGACGTCACGTCCAGCGTAAAGTTCATTGCCGTCAGAACCGAGAATGTCGGTGTCGTTTTTGAGGTTTACGGGGTCTGTGGGTGTGGGGTTGTCGTTACCGCCAAAACCACCATCACCTGAGCACTCATTGCTACACAGACCAGTCAAGTCGCATTCCACAAGATCATCCGTGAGGATGTAGAGGAAGCCGTCGGGATATTCAACGTTACTTGGCGAAAGAATGCGATTACCAAGAAAAAGTCGATTATTCCAGTTATACTCCGAAATCGTCACCGTCTTTCCGTCATCAGCAACGGATTCCACCCACGCAACATGTCCATGCCCTCCTCCAACAGACGAATCCCACCATGCAATGGCGTGGTCGATCTGCACGACAGGAACGGTATGATTGGAAAGATCCCACACATTCTTCCATGGGTAAGAATTCCAATCATTAATGCCTTTCTCTTCATTCACTTCAGGAACAAGTGGGTACCGACTGAACACACCGGGAACACGATCGCCCACAGCATCTTTCCATTTGTAGGCATCACCCCATTTTCCCGTTTCCGGATTTCCAAAAATCGAGAAGCTGTTGCAAAACAGCGGATTTGTCGGGGAATAGCGCTCTGCCCACTCATTAATCTTGTAGGCGACGTAGGAAGTGCAGTTGCATTGGGCGAATCTGTAGATGTCTACCCAAGCATCAAGATCAGAATTGTACTCGTCTCCTTCCAACGTCCATTGCCCGGTTGGGCATGCTGTGTATGGATACGAGCCGAATACTCCGCACGAAGAAAGCAGGAGAAAAACAGCAAGTAAGATGCGTTTCATGTCGCACTACCTCTTTGTAGATTGTCAACGAACCACATTATGGTTCACCCAAGAGAACTTCTCATTGGAAGTCCTCATAAGATGAACCATCGTGCAATGAATAAATAGCTTAGATAAAGTTCAATGAACGTACGAATGTCTCAAATATGTGGAGATAAGAGGAATAGTCGTATTGCCAGTTTTCCGGGCCTGATTTCTCACGAAATTGAATGAAAAAAATTTGTTCCCCGCTAGATACGACGTAGGCATTATCGACGTACCAATATTCTAATTTATCAGAAACTTTCTTTAGATAATAAAAAGAATTGTTTCCCATTTTTTTGTTTTCTTCTATGACTTTATAACTATCATTATATTTATTTTTTGGATCTTCAACATTATCAGCAAACCAGAACTGTGGATCTTTATTTGACCTTTCTATAGAAACAGTAAAATACAATTTATTATTACTATCTATGGGATCTCGCTTAATAGTAAACATACTAGATTCCCCCTCTTTTTCAATACTCCACTCTTCGGGAACCTTCACCTCAAATCCATACTCCTCATTTCGATACGCCTGCCGATTCGCTATATCCACTTGTTCAGAAGCATTTTCAACATTTTCTCCCTGCTCTTCAGGAGTCTCTACCACCTCTTGAGGCTGGTTCTGCAACACGAAAGCACCAATGACGAGCATAATTATGGCTCCGAGAGTGATGAGAATAAGAGATTGTTTGAAAGTTGTTTCATAGGATTTTTATTAGATAAGGAAAATATAAAAGATAAAGAAGAATGCGTCAATAGCACAACCACACACCTCTATTCTATCATCTCCCCTCTCCATCTTATTTCCTTATTTTCCAACATCTTCAATCCCAAGACTTCTCATGGATTCTTTATTCTTTTTTTAAAAATGTAAAAATATACCAAAAAACCCGCAAATAAGCGGGGTCCTCGGTCTACTCGATAAAGAATTTCTTTGGCGGACCGGACGAGACTCGAACTCGCGACCCTCGCCGTGACAGGGCGATGCTCTAACCAACTGAGCTACCGGTCCAAAGATTTTCACGTACCTACAAACAAAAATGTTCCTATAATGATTTAGATAAAGTTCAATGAACGTACGGATGTCTCAAATGTCGGGAGATAAGAGGAATAGTCGTATTGCCAGTTTTCAGGACCTTGTTTTTCTCGGAATTTGATCATGAAAACCTGATTCTCATTTGATGTAATGTAGGTATGATCAACGTACCAATATTCGAATTTATCAAACTTTCTTTAGATGAATAAAGAATTGTTTCCCATTTTTTTGTTTTCTTCTATGACTTTATAACTATCATTATATTTATTTTTGGATCTTCAACATTATCAGCAAACCAGAACTGTGGATCTTTATTTGACCTTTCTATAGAAACAGTAAAATACAATTTATTATTACTATCTATGGGATCTCGCTTAATAGTAAACATACTAGATTCCCCCTTTTCAATACTCCACTCTTCGGGAACCTTCACCTCAAATCCATACTCCTCATTTCGATACGCCTGCCAATTCGCTGTATCCACTTGTTCAGAAGCATTTTCAACATTTTCTCCCTGCTCTTCAGGAACCTCTATCACCTCTTGAGGCTGGTTTTGCAACACGAAAATACCAATAGTGAGTATAATTATGACTCCGAGAGTGATGAGAATAAGAGATTGCTTGGAAGGTAGTTTCATAAGATTTTTATTAGATAAGGAAAATATAAAGAATAAAAAGAAATGTGTCAAAAGCGTGAATGAAAAAGGGGTCAAGTACTTTTTTTGGAATTATTACCTAATATTGCCCCCTATCATACTCCTAATGTATCTAAGAAGTACAAAAAAGCAAAAACCCGAGAATGTCTCTCGAGTTTTTTGTAGTCAGCTCCGGCGGTAGGATTCGAACCTACGACCAAGTGATTAACAGTCACCTGCGCTACCGCTGCGCCACGCCGGAATGTAATGCATTTTTAATGATCCTTTTCTTTTCGAGAAGCCCTTTTGAACTTTTTAGAAAATATTCTCGTTTCATCGCAAACGTTTTTTCATCGAATTCCTCAAAATATATAAGTGTAAATGGTCTTCTGTATCTTGTTGACCTATTTGCTCCACGATTGTGATACACTCATCTCTTTTTAAGGTCTGATGTCGATCCAATATAAAACTTTTTATCTTTTTGACTCTGAAGGATGTACACAAAATATTTCATACAATCACCTGCCATCTACCGCCCCCAAAAGGGACCCGTTGGGTTGCGCCACGCCGGAAGAGAGTAAGAAAGTACTTTTTTTCGTAAAAGAGAAGTACTTTCTTACCATATCAAAAACCAAAAAAGAAATCAATAGTGACGAAGTTTCCTTGATTTATCATTATCTCGTATTTTCTCCAAAGCTTTTGCTTCTATCTGACGAATACGTTCACGAGTAACGCCAAACTCCTGTCCCACTTCTTCAAGGGTATGAGTAATGCCATCTTCAAGTCCAAAACGAATAGTGAGGATCTTTTGTTCACGAGGAGAAAGTTCTGTAAGTACTTCTTGTATATGTTTTTTCAAAAGTTTTTGCGAAGCAATTTGATTGGGCATAAGGGTGTCCGTATCCTCGATGAAATCTCCTAAAACACTGTCGTCATCACTCTCTCCCACTGATGTTTCCAGAGAAACGGTTTCTTGTGATATTTTTTGGATATACCGAATTTTTTCTACCTCCACGTCCATCTCTGCCGCAATTTCTTCTGGAAGAGGGTCTCGTCCCAACTCTTGTACCAATCGACGATTGATCTGCATATATTTATTTATCGTTTCTACCATATGCACCGGTATACGAATCGTTCGAGATTGATCAGCAAGCGCTCGTGTTATAGCCTGTCGTATCCACCATGTAGCATAGGTTGAAAATTTATATCCTCTTCTATAATCAAATTTTTCAACAGCTCGGAAAAGTCCAATATTCCCCTCTTGAATGAGATCGAGAAGAGAAAGACTTTTCGATCTTCCCACATATTTTTTGGCAACACTCACCACCAAACGAAGATTAGCTTCCGTAAGTCGTTGTTTAGAAATAGGATCTCCCTGTTCGATTTGTTTGGCAAGTCGGATTTCATCTTCAAAGGTAAGAAGTTTCACACGACCAATTTCTCGCAAATACATTTGTACAAGATCAGCGCTATTTCCGTCTTCTTCTCCTTCTCGAGGTGAAACAAGATAATCTGTTCTTGAGGTATCAACTTTCTTTTTACTATCTTTTCCTGTGGGCTCTATTCGCAAAATTTCTTCAGAACTTAATACACGAATACCTGATGTTTCAAATTTTTCGTAAAGATTTTCAACCTCATCCAAAGACTGTTCGAGATCTGGCATTATATGAATGATTTCATCTTCTGTAACAAATCCTCTTTGTTTTCCTTTGATAAGAAGCTCTTCTACCAAGCTTAGGGGAGATTTTTTTGATCGCTCCCCATCATAATCATCCCCTCTTCTAAAAGGCTTTTTTGTCTTTTTTTGATTTTTAAAAGCTTCGAGTCTCTCTTCTTTTCTTGTTTTCGAGATTTTTTTGTACTTTCTTGGGTTCATTTTTCATTTGTTTGGGCATTTCGATCATTATCTTTGTATCTTTTTTTACTTCTTCTTTCTTTTGTTGTATCTTTTTCTTCTTTTGTATTTCTTTTTTATTTTTCCTTTCTTTTTTTTCTCTCTTTTCTACAAATTTCTTTTCTAAAACTTCTTTGTTCTTTTATAAACTTCTTTCTCTTCCTTTATTTTTATTTTCTTATCAGAAGTTTTTTCTTTTTGCATTTTTTTAATAAGCTTTTCCTTTTTCGTTTTTTTTGGTAATTTTTCAAAGATACAGAAAGATTTTTCGTTTTTTCCAGAAGAAATTTTCTCTTTTGTCCCAAAAGATTTCTTTTTCTCCTTACGCACCTCTTTTCCTTTCTTTTTCTTCTCAAGACCTCGCTTTACAAGACTCTTTTTCTCTTTTGCACCTTCTTTTTTCTTTGCCATAAACCCAAAAAATTGAAATCGTACTTATTGATTTTCAATTTATTTTATTAACAAATTAATTATCTTGTACACTATGCATACGCCTAACCAAACGAACCATCTCTTCACTCAACTCTCTGACCGTATCGTACTTCTTATTTTTCTCAGCCTCATATATTTCTTCTTGCATTTTTTTAATATTTTTTCTCAAAAATTCTTTTTCCATTTCTTTTTGGAGATACAAAAGTTCTTTTTTGGCTTCTCCAAAAGATAATGGGCCTTTTTCTAATTGCTCTATTTCCAAATCATGATAGGCCTTTTCTGCTCGAGCTCGTAAACTATTTTCCAAAAGAAGTCTCACGCTCTCAAAAGAATACTCACTCTTTTCTCCAGAAAAAAGAAGCTCTGCAAATAAAGTCCCTTTTGCTATATATTCCGACCTCCCTCGCTCAGTATATTCTTTTGCAAAATATTCCCATACTTTTGGATAAAAAAAACAAAACGCACTCGCCTTTTCATCCAAAATTTCTAAACGCTCTTTGTTTTCTCCAAAAAAGGACTCTTCCTTTTTTTCCTTATAGAGATATTCTTTTCCACGAGATTCTTGTTTCTTTTTTCCTAACAAAGAATACAAAGCGTCTATCTCTACATTCAGTGTGCTAGCAACACGAGACATCCAATGAGAAACTTCTACTTCATCTGTCATAGCATTTATCATAAAAAGAGTCTCTTGTGCAAAATATTTTTTTCCTTCCGCCTCAGAAAGATCATATTCTTTCGACCATATATCCAAAAAATATTCCATAGATGGTCTCGCATTTTGAACAGCCTCTTGTAACTCTTTTTGGTATTCCAAAGCCATATCGGCAGCATCTTTTCCTTTGGTAATCGTTATAATAGAAGAAGGAATATCTTGACGATACCCCATCTCTACACTTTTTTTCATAGCCTGCTGTCCAGCGCTATCTCTATCAAAAAAGAAAACTACTTCACGAGCATATCGCTTGAAAAGAGTAAGATGTTCTTGGGTAAGAGCGGTTCCACTCACAGCTACGGTATTTTTAAATCCTGCCTTGTGCATAGCTAGTACATCCATATTTCCCTCTACAACGATAACCGTTCTTTCTTTCTTTATATATTCTTTGGCTTGAAAAAGTCCGTACATTACACGACTTTTATGATACACACTTGTCTCTGGTGTATTTATATATTTAGCATTTTTTTCATTCTCCCCCGGAAGAACGCGTGCGCTATATCCAACGACTCTTCCTAAAGGATCGAAAACGGGAAACATAATACGCTCACGAAATCTATCATAGGTACGATTTTGGGAAGAAACATTTTCATCTTCTTTTTGTACTATAAGACCAGCTTGTACGAGATCTTGTTCATTAAAACCTCGACTAAGAAGAAATGTTTGCAGTGTATGCCAACCAGAAGGAGCAAATCCAATTTTAAATTGTCTGAGCGTTTCATCGTCTATTCCACGACTTTTTATGTATCCAAGAGCCTTTGTTCCTTCCCCCTCCCAAAGTTTTTTTTCATAAAACTCTGTCGCTTCTTGGAGTAAGGTGTATATATTTTTCGTATTGGTATTTTTTTGGTGAGAAAAAGCATTGCCTTTTTTGTATTCAACTCCTGCTCGTTCTGCTAATGTTTCCAGTGCTTCTCGAAATTCTAAGCCTTCCATTTCCATAAGGAACGTAAAGATATCCCCACCTTTTCCACAACCAAAACAATGAAATCGTTGTCGTTCTTCGGAAACGTTAAAAGAAGGTGTTTTCTCATTATGGAAAGGACACAATCCCTTAAAACTCGATCCTGCTCTTGTTAGTCGAATATATTCACCAATAAAATCAACGATGTCAATCTTTGATTTTATTTCTTCAATCTCATTCATTTCTTTGTAAAACAAAAAAATTTATTATAAAAAGCCTTTCTCCAAAGGTCTTATTACTAGCAATACAAACAAAAAGAAAAAATATAACATTTTTCAAAAATATCTTTTTTCTCCCCCTACAAAAGCTTTTCAGAATCTATGTTTTTCTATAACATCTTCCTAGCAATCTAAAACCATTGAAAAAGTTTGGCAACGAAAAGAATATAGATGGAAAGAAAGAAGAAGCCCTCCCAAATGTGAATTTTCTTAGAAATACCAGAAATAACAAAGAGAAGAGTAGCAATGGCCATCGTAGGAACACCTATGAGAAACGTCTTCTCGTCCACAGGAAGCGCTGAGAAAAGTCCAGGAAGTCCCACTACCACAAGAGCATTAAAAGCATTGGAACCAAAAATATTTCCCAAGGCAACCTCTGATTTCCCTCGAAGCGCTGCTTTGGCAGAAACAAGAAGCTCAGGAAGAGAGGTTCCAATAGCAACGGCCGTGATAGCGATAACCCCTGTAGCAATATTAAGCATAGTAGAAAGCTCCACCAAAGCATCAATAAGATATTTAGCACCAAAGACTAGCCCTATAATTCCCAAAACAAGAAAGATGAAATCTTTGGGAATAAGCTTTGGTTTTTTCACTTTTTCATCTTTTTTATTATGTTCATCTTTGGCAAAAAGCGTATAGAGAAAATAGATTCCATAGGTAAGAAGAAGAAGGATTGATTCTCCCATAGTTATCTGTGTATCCCACAAAACACCAAGAAATAAAACTGTTGTTGCTGCCAAAAGAGGGAGGTCAAGATCAATAAGATTTTTGGAGACAAGTAGTTGTCTTCCAATAACAGCACTTGCCCCGATAACAAGAAGAATATTGGCAATATTTGATCCCACAGCATTTGCCACCACCACTTCAGGAACACCTTCAAAAACTGCCACAAAAGAAGAAATAAGCTCAGGAAAAGATGTCCCTATTCCCACTATAGTCACTCCAACAATAAAGGGTGAAAGTCCAAGTGCTAGTCCCATTTTTTCAGAACTTTCTATGAGCCAATCCGCGCCTTTGACCAAAACAATCAAAGCAATGACAAAAACCCCTACCCAAAAAAATACCATACACTTTTTATTCTTATACAATAAATATCTAAAGGGCTACTCCTTCGAACTCCTCTTTTAACAATAAAAAAGAGTATAGGCAAAGAGCATCTACACTCTCAAAAAATCTCTGCTTCTTATTTATCCTCATTTCAAAGCCCCTGCATAGCGAGGAATGCCATATACCATCCCTCAAGTTGACTCATCCCATAGAAATAGAGACTATACAACATCACCACTCCTATGGCGAAAACAAGAATTCCCATTTTTTCTCCAAGGATATTCTCTATCTGTCTCTTGTTCATAAGGAATCTCCTTTTCTGAACAGTGGCCCATCAAAGAACCTTTTTTATCCTCCTCTTTCTTTTCTTATTTTCTTTTCTTAGGATATCATAGTATCTATTTTCTCACAATAACATTATGTAAAAAAAATTTACTCACATTTCTCATACCAGTCTTCTTGTAAAGTTTATGTATAATAAAAAAAGGAGCATAGCTTTGCTCCAAAGAATTCCTGTCCTATTTTTTCTCCAAAAAAGATCCTTTTTTTCTGAGAAGCCTCTCTGGTAGACACTCTACAAACTGAATAATTACCTGACCCTCGACATTGAGTTGTGGATCACAAAAAGAGCATCTCTGAGTCTGTAAATACCTTCTTTGCCATGTCCAGACAGGCGTCCACATCAAAAGATCTCTATCCCAGATGAAGAGAAATTGTGGGAGGTTTATTATCAAAGTTTTTACGGTATCAACCTCTCCACAACGAAGACATCGTATCTCTCCATCATCAAAACAAACAAAGTCTCCTTTCTTATCGGAATAGAATTCCCATAAAAATTTTTCAGAAAAACCAACCCAGAACGTATTTCCAAAAGTAAAACTATGGACTTCAGGAGTATGTCTACGCATCAGATTTCTCCTTTTCAAGGAACGTTTCTTTCCTCCTTATAATAGAAAATATCCAGCTTTTGTCAAAAAAACTCTCTGAAATACCTCCTCCCTATTGAAAATATTTCACAAGATTATTTCAATTTCCTCTGTATACCAAGAAAAATACTAATAGAGATTGCATGCCTTACAAACTTCATTATTCCCATCCATATTCGCTATAATACGTTTTATTTCTCATTCCTTCAATTGCTTTTCTGACATAAGGAAGGAGATTTTTGGGAAGATTATCCAGATCAAACCAAGATAAATCATCGCACTTGTGAGGTTCGCGATTTACAATTTCACCCTCCCATTTTTCAGCTCTGAAAAAGACATCGACCCTCTCGTATTCTTCACCCACACAACAGTTTCTATGCATTATGTGAGCAACAGTCACATTTTTAGCTTTCAATACTATTCCCGCCTCTTCTTTGGCCTCTCTAATAATGCACTGGGTAAATGTTTCTTTCGAATCAACATGCCCTGCAACGAGTGAATACATACCGTCTTCATACCCGGTATTATATCGCCTTGAAAGGAGAACCTTATTGTCTTTACACAAAATAAGGTACGAAGCGGGTATATTTTTATGTCTTTCTTTTTTCATAGTGTTTATAAGAGAAAATAAAATCAATGTATGGTGTACTTGAGTGGAAAATGGATTATTTTCATCTAAAAAATCCTTACCAAAATACATTTCCTATTAATTATACCACACAAAACTCTTAAGAATACTTTTACCAGCAACTACAAAAAGTACTCCTGTTTGTAATATACTCTATCTATTCCTTAATATTTTATTAACACATTTCTCGTCCAAGTGTTTTCATTATGAATAGAGATAGATCTTTTGAGGGTATAGGTAAGTACTCTTTCTCTATACTCTTTTTTATTGCTAAAAATTTTTAAAAACGTAGGAGCTAGATTTTCAAGTATTATTTTTATTTCTTAGAAACTCTCTAGATAAAACAAAAAAACTTCTCTCTAAGAAGAATACCGCTTTGCCTATAAAAAGAAAAGTTTATTTCGCCTAATGCGCATGCTTATACAAAGTGTACAACGAAAGCTCTGTTTTCGGAAGTACATTGTGTATAAGCGCTGTTGTGCGGAGCTCCGCGGAGCATAACAGTGCTGGAAGCGCGCGCATTATACGCAATGGAGCGGAATTGCGTACAACGTCCACGTGTATGCGATCGTTTTAATGTAGCATACACGCTATTAGGCGTAGTTGTACTGATTTTAACATATTATTTTAATCCAAGTGATTCCATATATGCTGATAAAAGTATTGGAAGAATATCGTCATACATTTTTTTAAATTTAGTAGGGATTGGTTTTGATTTGACATTCCTTTCCATGCCATCCGCCTTATTATTGATAACTGCCTGACATTGCTCTTTAAGAGAAAAATCTTTAATTCCCGCAGTCATTGCCAATGCATCTTCTCTGTATGTTCCAAAAGCACCCCCATTTTTATATATTGCGAAGACGCATTTACACTCATCTTGCTTAGGTTGTTTTAAAAAATTACATGATTCAAGAGATAATGTTGGAACTGATTTTGCGGTAAAATTACCAGTATCTTTCTCCACAGTAATGCCCATTAAACCTTCTCCTTGTAATAGACAACCATTGGATAATGCATAGTCGATTTTTAAACTAAGGAAAAGTTCGTTATTAATTTTTTTGTAGGATACGTCGTATTTTTGTGGACTATCGATTCGGAGATATGGATCCCCATGTTTATCAGATATACAACTCCATTCAATTGATTTACCATCATTATTAACTCTTATTGAGGATTCTAATATCCCATTTTCAAGTTCGGCTCTGAATTTTCGTTCAGGAAGAATAAAAAAGTTTTTTGTTTTTTGACCACGCTCAATAAATGCTAACGTTTCAATTTGTTGAAGACCCCAGTCCACATTTCTTAAACTTTCTGCTTCCCAAAGTAAAATTTTTTCTCCATCAATAGATTTTTCCTGATATGCACAATCGAATATTTTTTCGTAGTAAGTTGAGAATAATTCATTAACTTCTTCAGGGCAATTTGTCTGGATTAGCGGAGATGTTTTTGATATATTTTGAGAAGGCATCTGTTGATTGTAGCCAACCAAGGCCAAACTAGCCCCAACAAGTAGAGTAAGTAGGATTACTTTTTTCATAAGTTTTTTTGGTTAAAAGTTAAAAATGATTTCAGCTAACGTCGGGCTTAAACGAAGTTGTGACCGCAGGGGGCAATTTTGGAAAATGCCGAGCTGAGGCATTTTCCGGTTATCACTTGTTATACGCCCCGAACGAAACGAAGTGAAGTGAGAGCGCAGCGCGGTCGAGCGACAGCGAGAAGTTCAAAAAAAGAAAATTTTATTCAACCTCGAAATATTAAAACGCAGCTATTATGGGTAAAACGAATAAAACTAAAAAAATATATCCCCACAATTTCTTACCTCTTAGAAAAAAGAATATGCTTGATAGCAATAGCAGTGATAATATGAAACTGGCTATTATCGGTAAATTATGCAAACGAACATCAAAAATCATAGCATTTAGATATTCCGAGATACTTGTGCAATTTGCCGGTGTTTTCCAATTGCCACAGGGACTTCCGAACATGAAATGCAGTAATGGGATTATTAGTGACAACAAGTATATTTTTTTAGTTTTGAAAAAATCATCAGTTATAGAAAATGAAAATCGTTTTTTTAGTAACCAAATTACTAATATGATTATTGCAACTACAATTAATAATAAAAACAGAAATCCAATTGATATGTTCATATATTTTTTGAGAGGTTAGTAATTTATAAAATTTTCTTTTTTTGAATTTCATATAATGCGCATGCTTATACAAAGTGTACAACGAAAGCTCTG
>JAGYLL010000026.1 GCA_018401135.1 Candidatus Moraniibacteriota bacterium
TATTAAAAACAATATTAATAGTTTTTGTTCCCACTAAGCCAATAAGCACACCTCCCAACCCACCCAAAAAACCTATCAACACTGATTCTACCAAAAACATAATTCGTACATCAGTATTGGAAGCACCAATCGCTTTCATTATACCAATTTCATTCGTTCTTTCCAAGAGAGCAATGGTCATCGTATTAAACATTCCTATAGCAGAAACAATAAGCGCCACGAGACCAAATAAAGCAAGAACAATCTGGATAGTAGCAAATATTTTATTAGCTTGATCAATAGTGTCAGACAAAGCTATTACCGTAAAACCCTTTTCAATTATACCATCTCTTGTCTGTTTGAGATAATTTTGATCTTTTACTTTCACCTTCACACTATCATACGAAGTTATTTCCAAATCTTTTGTCCAACTTATATCAATATAACCAAAACTATTCGACTCATCATCAATAACACCCGAAACAATAAAAGCTTCTTCCAAAGGAACGAGTTTACTCTCTGTTAAACTATCATCCTCTCGTATATCCCCCCCTTTGTATTGAGGAGAAATAACAAAAGTGATTTTCACTTCCTTGCCAAGAGCCTCATTTGCCTCAGCAATACCCAATGAAGTAAGTGCTCCTCGAGAAAGAATAATATTTTTATCATACGAGGTTTGAAAAAGTTCGCCCGAGAAAAGTTCTACTCCCCCAAGACGAAAATAAGCAGGATCTACCGCAGAAAAATTTATTTGACTAGAAATATTTCCAACTTTTGCATTAGAAGCAATGTTTCTCAAAGGACTCACCTCTACAACATGTTCTAATTCCGAAAAAGTTTTCAAAATATCTTCATCCAATCGCAACACTGAAGCATTTGAAGTCGTTACATCAAGTGCGAGGAGCGCATCAAGTCGAGTAATTTTCTCCAAAAGAACCTTTTGCATTCCATAGCCCAAAGACACAAGGAAAAGAATAGCTCCAATTCCAACACTTATGCCCAAAATCGTAAGAAAGGTTCGGAGCTTCCTTGTTCTAAATGTTCTTGTGGCTAATTTTATATTATCAATAGCAAACACATTTTTTCATTTTACTCTATATAAATACTTTTTTAGTATACGACAAAAATTGCTTTTATAAAAATTTTTATTGTCCGTACTCCATCAACATTATCAATTCCATTTTTCTACTTAATTTTTTGGCTGTTTTTCTATTGAGTCCGACTCCTCCATCAGAAAAGGGTCTGTCAAGGTACTCCATAAATTCCTCTCTGTTTATCTTACTCAAGAGTCTATATTCAATTCCTCTATTAAGAGCTTTCACCTCATCAATTCTAAGTTCTCCTTCAAATTCTTCCAAGAGAGAATGTCTTAATCGATCGATAAGCTTTTCCATAGGTTTATTTCTTCCTTGTTTCAAAGATTCATTTTGATCTTTGATCATAACCGATCTGTCCATAACATCATCAATAACCGCCATAAGTTTTTTGGCCATAGGAGCTGTCATTCCTACTCCACCAATTTCTGTAGATTTTGTAAGTTCACTAAAAAGTTGTTCTCCATCAAGAGCATTGAGTAATCTATTTTTTACAATCTCTTCTAAATGTTTTATTTCTTCAGATTCGAAACGACTCAAAAAATACGCTACAAGCATCTTTGCTTTAAAAGGTGCTAACATTACATGAAGATGCATTGGGGAAAGATCGGGAAATGATTGGAGGAGTATATCAAATTCTGTCCTTTCTTTTGTTATTTGGGGAGCATCTTCTCTTTCTTTTTCTTTATTTATTTCAACCTTTACAAGCTTTCCATCGCGCATATAAAAAACTCTATCCGCGTAAAAAAGATGTTCGGGATTGTGTGTTACCGATATAATAGTTTTTTTGCTTTTCAAATTCAAATCATCCAATATTTCAAGAACGTTCTTTGCTGATTGACTATCCAAGTTACCCACAGCCTCATCTGCCAAAATAATAGGAGGATCTGTAATAAGGGCTCGAGCAATGCCCACTCTTTGTTGTTGTCCGCCAGAAAGCTCTTGGGGAAATCTTTTTTCAAAGTCACCCAAACCTAAACGCCTTAGCATTTCTTTTCCAAGTTTCTTTCTCTCTCTCACATTTCTCTTTTCGAAAACAAGAGGCAAAATAACATTATCCAAAACACTCAATGTTGGAATAAGATTATATTGCTGAAAAATCATTCCTACGCTATTTCTGTGAAAATAAGCAATTTCATCAGAAGAAAGGGACGCAAGATCTTGATCTATAACCGTGACATTTCCAGAAGAAGGAATTTCCAAACCAGCAATGATATTGAGTACTGTAGACTTTCCGCATCCAGAAGGTCCAAAAATCGTAATATACTCTTCTGAGCGTATATCAAAATTTATTCCATCCAAAGCAATGGCCTCATTAAGTTTCCCTGTATTATATACGACATACAAACCATTGACGATAACAACTTTTTCTTTATCCTCAAAATAAGGAGAGACTATAGATCCATCTGGAGAATCTTGATCTTCCGACTGCAAAGATTGATCGACAATATTTTTGTTTTCATTCGTAGTGGTCACCTCATCCATACGAAATTATTTTACTAAAATTCTTTTAACAGTATACCACACTTTATCAGTATACCAATATTTTTAACTTCTATGGAAACAGAAGCTGTGTATATAAAATTTTTACAATAATTATTTTTCTCCTCTCTCCCTTAAACGCTCTGTAATTTTTAAACAATGCATTGCTGAAAGAAGGAAAAAACCCTCAGCTATGATTTTTGCTGATTCTTCATAGACAGCGAAAAGTGTTTTTTTATCATACTGAGTAAGTCCTTTTCCCAAATAGTCATAGTATACCATAATAGCAAAGAAAAATAAGGCCAAAAAAATAAAATACCGAACTTTTCTAAATAATCGAATGTTATATCTAAATAAATATATCCAGAAAATAAAAATAAGTGCGTAAAGAAATACCATAAGATCGTCTATTCTATTCGTCCAATCATTTGCTTTTATTTGGAAAAAGGTATGGAATGATTTTTTTGTTTTCTCATGAATCATTAAAATTTCATCAAAAGAAAGAAAAAGAAATCCCAATGCTATAATAATCCAAGACCAAAAAAGGTATCTGTGTATATTTGTTTTTCCACTTTTTTTCCCCAACCAATAGAGATTATTAGCAATAACGACTGCTATAAAAGCTACAAAAAGAAGATTAAAAAAAGAAAACCATGTCACAAAACCAGCTTCTCCAAAATGTTTATCGAGATTATTTCTCAAAAAACCCAAAACTAAACCTGCTCCTATAATCAAAAATTGAGCCAAGAAAATAACGAAAAAATAAAATTTTGCTTTCGAACACTCTTCTTTAAAGTCTTTCAACAAAGAAATACTTTTTTCTCCTATTTTTTTATACATACTTTCTATAATACACAAAAAATAAAATCGTATCAAATACCTATAAAAAAACAAAAACATTAAAGGATCTTTTCTCTAAAAAATATAAAAACATTCATAACTTTTACAAAAAAACCCTATTTTTTCTTTTTTTTGTAAAAAGAAAAAATAATGCTATACTAAAAATAATATGTAAACATTCAAAAAATAAAGCTACTTACTATGTCCTATAGACCAATAGTTCTTGTCATTCTTGATGGTTGGGGAGAAAGCCCAAATCATCATGGGAATGCTATCAGAAAAGCTAAAACACCAACTATACAAAAGTTCACTTCTTTCTATCCCCTCATTCTCCTCCAAGCATCGGGGAGTTCTGTTGGATTGCCTTGGGGAGAACCTGGTAATAGCGAGGTTGGGCATATTACACTAGGAACAGGCCGTATTATTTATCAAAATATGCCTCGCATAACCCTTTCTATACAAGATGGTTCTTTTTATACCAATGAAGCTCTTGTGAAAACCGCTCTTTTTAGCAAAGAGCATAAAGGATCTCTTCATCTTATGGGCCTCATTGGACAAGGCTCTGTTCATTCTTATCTCGAGCATCTCTATGCGCTTATTGACTTTGCCAAACAACAACAATGCAATAATCTCTATCTCCATCTTTTTACCGATGGAAGAGACTCTTCTCCAACCGCTGGAGCAGAAACTGTTCGTGCTATACAACAACGTCTTACAGAAGCTGGTATAGGAAGCATTGCTTCTCTTTGTGGGAGACAATGGGCTATGGACCGAAATAATAACTGGGACCGAACAGAAAAAGCATACCGTATGCTCACAGAAGGAGAGGGTGATCTCGTAAAAGATCCTGAGAAACATCTTCGGTTATGCTACAAAAAAGAAATAACCGACGAGTTCATAGAACCAACACTTATACAAGGAAAATCAGAAAAATTTGAAGGAGCTATCAAAGATGGTGATGGCATTATTTTCTTTAATTTTCGAGAAGACAGAGCTCGTCAACTCACAAAAGCTTTCGCTCTTCCAAGTTTTGATAAATTCAAAAGAGAGAAATCTCTTGACATAGAAATCACCACATTTACTCAATACGAAAAAGATTTACCAACTTCTATAGCATTTTCTCCCCAAAAGATACATCATTCACTTGGAGAAATTCTTAGTGCTATGGGAAAAAAACAATTAAGAATAAGTGAAACAGAAAAGTATGCACACGTCACCTATTTTTTTAATGGTGGAACAGAAACTCCTTTTCCAAAAGAAGATAGAATGCTTATTCCCTCTCCTATCGTATCAAGTTTTGATAAAGCTCCTGAAATGAGCTCTGTAAAGGTCACGGAGACCGTCATTGAACAACTCCAATCGAATCAATACGATTTTATCCTTATGAATTATGCCAATGCTGATATGGTTGGACACACAGGAAATGAGGAGGCAACTATACAAGCAGTAGAATGTATTGATTATTGTATGGAAAAACTTATCCCTGAAGTATTGAAAGTTGGAGGTTGTATTCTTATAACAGCAGACCACGGTAATGCGGAAGAAATGAAAAATTTTCGTACAGGAGAAATAGACACCGAACACAGCTCTAATCCCGTTCCTCTTTGGTACATAACTTCAACCAATCACAAACAAAAATCTTCAGAAACTATTATCAGACAACAAAATGAAGTCGTTGGACTTCTTAGTGATGTAGCACCCACTATTCTCGATCTCATCGGTGCCAAAAAACCTCAAGAAATGTTTGGGAGTTCTCTCCTCCCCCTTCTTGAAAATAAAGACTGAGAAAAAATAAAAAAAACGACTCTCGAAAGAGTCGTTTTTTATGTCTACTTTTTTTAAAAAAATCCCACTTGCCCAAAAAGAGTAAAGACAAGAAGAGGAACCATTGCGAGAAGAACTGAAAATGTAGCATCTTCATATTCTTTTGTTACTCCTTCATGAGTAAGCTCTGCTCCACCATCACACTGAGCACGCTCACATTGTTCTATTGTTTGCTCTTCCATCTCTTCTGTATATTTTTTCCATATATTTATATTTATTTTTTATATTTATTTTAAAACAAAAGAAAACGGGCCGACCTCACCCGTTTCCTTAGTCTGTTACTATTATAGCAGGTTTTTCACTAAAAGTCAAACAGAGAAAATACCTCAACTTTCTCCTTATGCTAGTGAATAATTTTATCTACAATTCCATACTTTTTTGCCTCCTCAGATGTCATAAAGTAATCTCTTTCTGTGTCTTGAGAAACTTTAGTAAGCTTTTGTCCTGTATGTTTGGCAAGAATTTTATCCAATCGATCTCGCGTTCTCAAAATGTGTCGTGCATGAATATCTACATCAGTCGCCTGTCCATGAGCACCTCCCATCACTTGATGAATCATTACTTCTGCATTCGGCAAAGCCATTCTTTTTCCCTTGGCTCCTGCTGACAAAAGAAGTGCTGCTCCAGAGGCTGCAAGTCCTACACAAATAGTTTGTACATCAGAACCTACATATTGCATCGTGTCATAAATTGCCAAAGCACTTGTCACTGATCCTCCAGGAGAATTAATATACATTTTTATATCTTCTTTTGGACTCTGTGATTCAAGAAAAAGAAGTTGAGCTATAATAGCATTTGCCATACCATCTTCTATAGGTGTGCCGATAAAGATAATACGATCCTTAAGAAGTCGAGAATAGATATCGTACGCACGTTCACCGTAGGTTGTCTTCTCTATAACAGTAGGAATGAGATATTGATTATTCATACACATATATTAAAGTTTCTCTAACAATTCCCAAATTCGCTCTTGAATAAGTTCTCCTTTACTTGCAATAAACAAACGTTGCATATCAATCTTTTTTTCAATTTCTTTCACCTCTCCATAACGAGAAAGTATTTCATTCATTCTTTGTTGTACATCTTCCGAAGAAGGATCTATTTTTTCTTGCTTCCCAATTTCAGAAAATATAACATTGGCACGAACTCGTTTTTCTCCAGCAATCTTAAAAGATTCTCTCAGCTCTTCTCGAGTTTTTTTCACCTGCACAAGATAGTCTTCAAACGGCATTCCCATAGAAGAAATTCTATGCTCAAAATCATGAAGCATATTTTCCATTTCTTCTTCGATAAGCATATCAGGAATTTCTGTTTCTGCTTGTTCGAGAATAGTATCTATAATTTGTACACGATTTTTCTCTTTTACTTTCTCTTCTTGTTCTTTTCTTATTCCATCAGAAATACTCTTTTTCAAAGCTTCTAAGGTTTCAAACTTTCCCAAAGAAACAGCAAAAGCATCATCAAGCTCAGGAAGCTCTCTTTCTTGCACAAGTTGCATCGTCACATCAAAAGATGCTTTTTTCCCAGCGAGATTTTTACTGTGATATTCCTGAGGAAAAGTAAGTTCAAATACTGTATTCTCTCCAACACCAAGACCAACAACGGCCTCTTCAAAACCAGGTATAAAGGTTCCTGATCCGAGTATAAGCGTATGTTTTTTAGCTGTACCTCCTTCAAGAGGAACACCGCCCATAGTCACTTGAAAATCTACTTGAACACTATCACCCTTGCGAGCTTCTCTGTTTACGGTAACAAGTTTTGCTCTGCTCTGGCGAAGACGCTCTATTTCTTTTTTCATTTCTTCTTCGACTTCCTGCTCCGTTATAGTCAAAACTTCTTTTTTTGCATTCTTTTTTGAAACAACATCTTTCCATTTCTTGGAAAGATTTACTTCTGGCATAACCGTTATCGTCATTTTGTAGATCAAGTCCTCCCCTTCATTCATAGTAAGAATTTCTGCTTGAGGATTTCCTATAACTTCAAGACTCTCTTTTTTGAGAACTTCTTCCCAACTCTTTCTCATTGCCATTTCCGCTGACTCGATAAGGATAGATTCCTTTCCAACGTTATTTTCCACTACTTCTTTTGGAACTTTTCCTTGGCGAAAACCTTCTACTTTTATATTTTTGGCTATTTTAATAGTAGCAGGATCTTTATATTTTTCCCATTCAGAATAAGCAATTGTTACTGTTATTTCTTTCTGAGATTTGGGAAGTTTCTTTATATCAATCATGATGGTATATCTTTACTTCTAATTACAAAACGCTATTTTTTATTTTTTAAATTTTTTTTCGTAAAGCTTTAAACCTTCCTTGATAACTTCCATAGCTTCTTTTTTTCCTTCCACTTTCTTTATTTCTACTTTTTTTCCTTCTTCAATAGTTTTGTATGTGTGAAAAAAGTGAATAAATTCTTTTATGGTATGGGGATTGATATGAGAAAGATTTTGCACTTTATCAAAACGAGGATCAGAAACAGGAACAACGATAATTTTTTCATCTTTTTCTCCACAATCTACCATACGAAAAACCGCAACAGGACGAGCTTTCACCAATACACCAGGATGAAGAGGATAGGTAGAGAGAACGACAACATCAAGAGGATCATTGTCATGCCAATAGGTTTGTGGAATAAATCCGTAATCAAAGGGGAAGTCCTGTGATGTCTTCATAGGACGATCTAACTTTATAAGTCCTGTTTCCTTGTCCACTTCATATTTATTTTTATTTCCTCGAGGATTTTCGATAATTACATTACACTCTTTAGGAAGATTATCTCCTGCAGAAACTTCATGCCAAAGATTCATACGCTTTATACTTATATTTTTTAATAAACATTTTATGCTTTTTTCTTTTTTGGTGAAGAAACTTTTTTTGCTTTCTTCTCAACCTTTACTTCTTCTCCAATTTCTTCTTTCTCCTCTCTCTTTTCTTCTTGTAGAGAATGTTCTTCTTTTTTCTCCTCTTCAACAGAAGCATTTTCTGAAAGAGCATCTTCTTCTGTTGTGTCCTCTTTATCTTCTTTTTCAGAAACAATATCAAGTTGCCACTCGGTAAGTCGAGAAGCAAGTCGAACATTTTGTCCTTGTCTTCCTATGGCAAGAGAAAGTTGGTCTTCGGGAACAATAATTTTAGCATAATTTTTTTCTCTCTCAAGATCAATGCGAATAATTTTTGCTGGACTCATAGCGGAACGAATAAATTTTTCAGGATTTTCATTCCACTCAATAATATCTATTTTTTCTCCACCAAGCTCATCAATAACCGCCTGAACTCGTGTGCCTTTTTGTCCTACACAAGAACCAATAGGATCTATCCCTTCTTCACGAGCAAAAACTGCCATCTTCGTACGAACCCCAGCCTCTCTGGCAATAGCTTTTATTTCAACTGTTTTGGCAAAAATTTCAGGAACCTCCAAGGAAAAAAGATTTCTCACAAGCTCCTTATCTGCTCGAGAAAGAATAATTCCAGGTCCACGAGGATCAGAATCTACTCTAACAACATACACTTTCATTCTCTGTCCTACTCGATAACGATCATTAGGAGACTGTTCATTGGCAAATATAACACCCGTAGATCGTCCAACGGTCACATACACCGCTCTCCCCTCTACTCTTTCTACTGTTCCGCTCACTACTTCTCCTTCTCGTTTCTTGAAATCAGCGAACATAGATTCACGTTCGGCTTCGCGAATTTTTTGTATAATAACCTGCTTAGCAGTTTGAGCCGCGACACGTCCAAAGGTTGTATGTGATTCTAATTCTTCCTCCAAAACATCTCCTATAGAAATATTATTTTTAACTTTGAGAGCATCTTCTAAAAGAATATCTCGTTCTGGGTTAAATCGAGGAATTCGATTTTCTCTCGCGTCTCCCTCTTCTTCTCTTCGATATACTCTCTTTTTAGGAGCTTCTTCTTCTTGCTCTCCTTCTTGTATTCCCACTTCTGAAAAATCTCTTGTCGTTTCATCTACTACTTCTTTTACAAGAAAGAATTGTGCTGATCCCATTTCAGGATCAAACTGAGCACGAATATGCTGACCACGTTTTCCATAGTCTTTTTTGTAGGCTGCTGAAAGCGCTGCCTCCACCGTTTCAATAACTCGCTCTTGAGAAATTCCCTTTTCTTCAGCAATTTGCCCCAAAGCAATAGAGAACTCTTTAAGTTCTATTCCAACTGATTCTTCTTGTTCTTGTTTGGCTTTTACCATAGAAATACAATTAATATATTATGTTTTTTGTTATTTGTTGAGCTTCTTGCTCATTGAGAGAATACTCCCTCTTTAGTGTATACGAAACATTTCTCTCTTTTCTTTCAAAAAAACTCTCACAAAAAGTCTTTAAGAAAAAAGTCCGCCCCACCGGCGAACCTGCACAAGAAACATCCCTAGTATAGACTTTTTTCCCCCTCTCGTCAATCTTGACTTTTTCATAAAAATATGCTATAGTACTACGTCACTCAAACAAGGGTGATATATAGTCCCTTGCCACCCGGCAAGGTGTTGACAATTCAACTCTCTAAGGGGAGCAAAATGAAGATGACGGGGATTTTTGAATCAATTGCGGGCTCCAAACTAGCAGCAATGCTCGGAACAGCCATGAGTTCTGATGCAGGAAAAAACGTGCTTCAACACGTTGTGCCGTCATTTTGGAATCGTGCGGCCGATGAGGCTGCATGGGGAACGGTGAAATCATACCTGTCCACGGAACAACAAGGAGCTCTGGAGATGCTCTTGGCTCCTATGAGTAAGAGTCAGAGGGCATGGCTCAGGCAGGTCGTTGGAAACATGGATGTGATTACATCTGAAAAACCCGTTTCTATCATGGGAGCGGATGGTAAGGAGAAGACGGTTATGCGTCAAAAGCGCGATGATCGCCGAGTGAAGTGGCTCCGATCTCTTGCCGACAGAATTTTGTCGGCAACTGACAAGGAAGCAGAGGTCCGAAAGGTTCTCTCCGCACTGGAGTCCGACGGTCATTATATCGCCGACCCAATTGGCGACAAAATCTTCCGAGAAATGAAAAGTCGCTTTCTCAAAGAAGATGGGACCCTCAACATTTCTCTGGGAAATGGGATTATGCCGGAATTCCTATATTCTGGAAGAGTCTGGGTCATCGCAATCGCCACCTTAATCACCGTCTTCACCATATTCGGGCTAATTGAATATTTTGGCCCGAGCGTTCCCTATTAGGAGGTATAAATGAACAATTGGTTTAGAAATATATTCCTTGGTTCCGCCGGAGGATTTGGCCTCTATGTACTCATCGAGGCAGTGATCCTTCGCGTCGCATGGGCAGGAAAAATGGGACCCGATTGGCTCATCGGAATTGCCCTTTTTCTTCATATGGCGTTTTCCTACGCCGTACTCCTCAACCTCTTGCCGATCTTCGGATTGGCAGTGGGTGGTGCGGTTGCAGGAACGCCATCGGGTACGCCTGGACAAGCATCGGGGAATGCGGTTTCTTGGTGGATTCGATCTACCCAGGGAATCGCGTTTTCCGTAACCCTCCTCATCCTTTCCCTGTTTCTGCTGGACTACCAGTTC
>JAGYLL010000027.1 GCA_018401135.1 Candidatus Moraniibacteriota bacterium
TACTATGTGCGTAGTCTTTTTTGGAAAAGAGAAAGATAAATTTTTAGAGAGAATACTCTTGACAGTTTTTTTGAGAGGGGTACAATATTAGCAGTCGAATATAAAGAGTGCTAATAATTTTTTAGTTGAGTATACATAATTAAAAAAATCTTTTTTGTGCGAATAGAGATTATTTGTACAAAAAAAGAAAAAAAATATATGGCAAAGCAAATACGTTTTTCTACTGATGCGAGAAAGGCTATAAAAAATGGAATTGATACTGTCGCTGATGCTGTGAAAGTTACTATAGGACCAAAAGGAAGAAATGTTGTCCTCGATAAGGGTTTTGGAGCACCAACTATTACCAACGATGGTGTGAGTATCGCCAAAGAAATTGAGTTAGAAGATAAATATGAAAATATTGGAGCTCAGCTTATAAAAGAAGTTGCAGAAAAAACGAATGATGCGGCTGGTGATGGTACCACGACGGCTACGGTTATAACACAAGCTCTCATACGAGAGGGCCTTAAATATGTTGAAACAGGAATTAATCCTATTGGTATTCGTCATGGAATGGAACAAGCAAAGAAAGATGTTATCGACATTCTTAAAAAACGAGCAAAGAAAGTTACTACACGAGAAGAAATTGCTCAAGTAGCAACTATCAGTGCAGAATCTCGTGAGATGGGAACTATGATAGCTTCTGTTATGGAAGAGGTTGGAAACGATGGTGTTGTAACCGTAGAGGAATCAAATACGTTTGGTTTTTCCAAAGAAGTAGTTGAGGGTATGAATTTCGATAAGGGATATGTTTCTCCTTATATGATAACAGATACTCAAGAGCAAATAGCTGAAGTAAAAGATGCTTTTATTCTTATTACTGACAAAAAGATTTCTGCTATAAGTGAAATTCTTCCTCTTTTGGAGAAACTTTCTCAATCAGGAAAAAAAGATATTGTTATCATTGCAGAAGATATTGATGGAGAAGCTTTGGCAACTTTGGTAGTGAATAAATTGCGTGGAGTGTTTAATTCTCTTGCCATAAAGGCGCCAGAGTTTGGAGATAATAGAAAGTCAATGCTTCAAGATATCGCAGCTCTTACTGGAGGACAGGTTATTAGTGAAGATACAGGGATGAAATTAGAATCTACAGAAATAAATATGCTCGGACGGGCACAAAAAGTCATTGCTTCTAAAGATGAAACAACTATCGTAGGTGGAGAAGGAAAGAAAAAAGATATTGAAGCGAGAATAACTCAAATTCGTTCTCAAATAGAAGCAACAGAATCTAAATATGATCGTGAAAAATTAGAGAAAAGACTTGCTAAACTTTCCGGCGGCGTTGCTGTTATTCGAGTAGGAGCTGCCTCTGAGACAGAGCTTACCTACATAAAGCACAAAATGGAAGATGCTCTTGCTGCAACACGAGCTGCTATTGAAGAGGGGATTGTTGCTGGAGGAGGAACGGCTCTTGCAAAGGCTGCTATAGAATTGGAAAAGAAAACGAATAGTAGTAAGACCCACGAGTTTCAAGCTGGATATGAGGCTCTTTTGGAATCTCTCTATGAACCTCTTAAACAAATTGCTTTTAATGCTGGGGAACAAGACAGCGCTGTTGTTCTCAACGAAGTACTTCAAAATGAAGGAGAAAATTTTGGTTATGATGCTAGTTGTGATGAATATAGGGAAGATATGGTAAAATCAGGAATCATTGATCCTGTGAAAGTTACAAGAAGCGCTCTTGAAAATGCTGTTTCTGTGGCATCTATTCTTCTTACAACGGAGGCAGTTATAACTGATAAGCCAGAAGAGAGAAAGAACGATATGCCTATGGGTGGAATGGGCGGGGGAATGCCAGGTATGATGTAATTTTTCAAAAAAATTCAGAAAAAATAAAAAGCATCCCTTTTCGGGATGTTTTTTATTTCGTCATTTATAGAAGATGTGGTATTATAAAAAATAATATACAAATATGATACAGACAAAAAAAATATATACTTATTTAAAAAGACAATTAGATGTAAGAAAACAGGCGGAAGACTTGGGTGTTCCTCTTTGGCAATCACCATCAATACTTATTATTTTTTTGGGTTTTGTTGTGATGGTTCTTATGTTTATAGTGTATCAATCTTCTCAAATAAAAGAAGATCCTTTTTTCCTTATTATTGCCGAAGTTATTGTTGTTATTCTTACGCTTTTTGTGGGAGGACTCATTATACAATCTATAGAACAAATGGCAAAGATAAATAAAATGAAATCAGAATTTATTGCGATAGCTTCTCATCAAATGAAAAGCCCCCTTGCTCAAATTAAGTGGATTTTGGAATCAATAGAGTTTTCTACTATAGAAGAAAAAAATCGGTATGAGAAAAAAATTGGTATGATACGACAATCAAATGAATCAATGATTGATCTTACAAATGATCTTTTGGACGTTGCTCGGATAGATAGGGGTGAAAAAATTGTTCGATTGGGAAATGTTGATATTATGAGTGTAGCTAAAGATGTCCTTGGAGAATATAAGCAATTTGCAAAAAATAAAAATATAGAATTAAAATTACAAAATGAGAGTGGTTTAGAGAAACTTGTGATATGCACTGATGAACGAAGAACAAGGGTTGTTTTTGACAATCTTATTCGTAATGCGATTGCCTATACTCCTGAAGGAGGTCGTGTAGAAATGATAGTAGAAAGTGATGAACAAAAAAATATAAAAGTGTGTATTAAAGATAATGGTATCGGCGTACCAGAAGCTGAGCAATATCGAATTTTTGAAAGATTTTTTCGGGCAAGTAATGGTAAAAAAAATATTGTTAATGGAACAGGGCTAGGTTTATATTTGACAAAAAATATTGTAGAACAGTCAGGTGGAAAGATATGGTTTCGGTCAATTGAAGGTTCTGGTTCAATGTTTTGTGTTTCATTTCCGTTTATAGATAAATGTCAAAAATATGGAAAATAAGAATATTCTTATTGTAGAAGATGATTCTTCTATGCGAGATCTTTTAGAGGAGGCTTTTGTTCATGCTCGGTTTACTGTATATATTTCCAAAGATGGAGAAGATGCTATAGACAAAATATCAAGATATATACCAGACGTGGTACTTCTTGATGTGATTCTTCCTAAAAAAGATGGATTTGAAGTTTTACAACAAATACGAGAGAATCCTTCTTTGAAGAGTATACCAGTCATTCTTCTTACGAATTTAGAGCGCTCTGAAGATGTAGAGAGGGCTTTGAGTTTTGGTGCAACGACGTATTTGGTAAAGTCAAATTACACGTTGAATGAAATTGTAGAAAAAGTAAAAACATTAATTTAGAAAACAAAAAATGATATATGATGAAAGTTGAAAATCAAAGACTTAAAGATTTTCTTTTGGATTCTAATCTTATAGAAAAAGAGAAAGTAGAACAAGCTTTTATCGAGGTTGAAAAAGAGAAAAAAAATCTTGCTGATTTTCTTTTAGAAAAAGAGCTTATTCAAGAAATTGATTTACAAAAACTTATTGCGTATATTTTGGGAGTTCCTTTTGTTGAACTTGAAAAAACCATAGTTGATCCGGAGGTTTTGCAGATTATTCCTGAGCCTATTGCAAAAAAATATACTATAGTGGCTTTTGAAAGAATGGGAAGGGAGCTTAAGGTTGCTATGCTTCACCCAGAAGACCTTCAAACGATAGATTTTATTGCCAAAAAAAGTGGATTGAAAATTATCGCTTGTTTTACAACTAAAAAAAGCATACAGTTTGCTCTTCGCCAATATGAAAAAAGTCTCGAGGCTGAATTCGGGGATATTATTAGTAAAGACAGTGAAAAAATAACTCAAGATGAAGAAGAGACTGATCTCGAGAAAGTAGCTCAGGATATGCCCGTTGTACGTATAGTGGACACTCTTCTCAAACACGCCATTATACAACAAGCGAGTGATATTCATATTGAGCCTACAGAAAAAGAAGTTGTTGTGAGGTATCGTATAGACGGTATTTTGCACGATGCTATGAATCTTCCAAGAAAAGTTATACAAGGCATTGTCGCTCGTATTAAAGTTTTGGCTGATTTAAAGTTGGATGAGCATAGATTACCTCAAGATGGACGTTTTAAAATTCAAAGTCAGGAATACAAAATTTCTTTTCGTGTGAGTATACTTCCTGTTTTTGATGGAGAAAAAGTGGTTATGCGTCTTTTGGATGAATCTTCCAAGGGATTAACTTTGGAAGATGTTGGTTTTTTTGACAGAGATCTTGAAGTAATGCACCGAGCTATTCGAAAACCTAATGGAATTATTCTTGTGACAGGACCGACGGGATCAGGAAAGACAACAACTCTCTATACCGTTATGGATATTCTTAATTCACCAGAAGTAAACATCTCTACAGTAGAAGACCCTGTTGAATATCGTATGCAAAGAATAAATCAAACACAGGTAAACGCAAAAATAGGAATGACGTTTGCTTCTGCTCTCCGTGCACTTCTTCGACAAGACCCCGATATTATTATGGTAGGAGAAATTCGAGATGAAGAAACTATGGAGATAGCACTCCATGCTGCTATGACAGGACATCTTGTTCTTTCTACTTTACATACCAATAGTGCAGCAGCTTCTATCCCACGACTCCTTGATATGGGAGCAGAACCCTTCCTTGTTGCTTCCACAATAAATGGTATTGTTGCTCAAAGACTTGTGAGAAAGTTATGTCTTGATTGTCGAAAGCCTCGTATTTTATCGGAAAAAGAAATAGCTACTATGAAAAAGAGTATGGATATGGATACTATTTTACGCTATATTCAGAAATCTTTATCTAGTGATAAAAAAGAAATACAAACATGGAAGGATGTCGAGCTCTTTTCTCCAGTAGGATGTGAACGTTGCGGAGCTTCTGGTTACAAAGGCCGATTGGGCATTTTTGAAGTTTTAGAAATGACGAATGATTTGAGAAAGAAAATTTCAGAACGAGCAACATCTAACGTTATTGAAGATGTTTCTCGACAAGAAGGTATGCATACTATGATAGAAGACGGAATGCTAAAATCAGCTCGTGGACTCACTTCTCTAGAAGAGATACTCCGAGTTACTCAAGAATAAATTGCTATGCCAAGATATTATTATACTGCAAAAAATATAAAAACAGGAGAGTCTACAGGAGGTTCTTTGGAAGCTAAAAGTCGTGAATTTTTGGCAAAAAGTCTCCGATTGCAAGGCTATATTCCCACTTCTGTACAGGAAGAGAAGGAAGAAAAAAAAAGTATACAAAAAACATTTTCTTTATTCGGAAGAGGCACTGTTCCTTTGAAAGAAAAAATGGTTTTTGCTAGAAATTTAGGAGTGATGATTTCTTCGGGACTCCCTTTGACACAAGCCGTGGAAGCTTTGAAAGAACAATCAAAAAATAAAATGTTTCAAAAAGTAATGGGAGAACTGGTAGAGTCTATTCGCACAGGAAACACTCTCGCCGATTCTCTTGCACAATATCCTAAAATATTTAATGAACTTTTTGTCAATATGGTTCGGGTTGGTGAGGTGAGTGGTAGTCTTGAAGAAGTGTTGGATATTGTAGCTACACAATTAGAAAAAGACCATGCCCTTATAAGTAAGGTTCGTGGAGCGATGATTTATCCTGCAGTCATTCTTTTTGCTATGTTTGGCATCGCTATTCTTATGCTTACCTATATACTTCCTCAAATACTTGGTGTTTTTAAAGATATGGAAGTGGAGCTTCCACAATCAACACAAATGATTATTAAAGTAAGTGAGCTTTTACGGAATCATTCTCTTCTTGTTATTCTTTTTTTTATCACATTTCTTTTTGGGATCTCAACTTTTCTTAAAACAACATCAGGAAAACGAGTATGGTCTTGGATAGTTTTGCATATTCCTGTAGTAAATAACATTGTTATAAAAGTAAATTGTGCTCGTTTTGCTCGTATTTACGCATCACTTCTAAAAAGTGGTGTTGGTGTCGTAGAAACATTAGGAATTATCGAAAGAACGCTTTTTAATGTTTATTATCAAGATGCTTTATTGAAAGGAAAAGAGGAGGTTCAAAAAGGCGTTGAATTGAGTAAAGTAATTCTTTTATATAAGGATATTTTTCCACCTTTGGTTTATCAAATGTTTCGTGTGGGAGAGCAAACAGGAAAATCGGAAGAAGTTTTATTAAAACTTGCTCTTTTTTATGAAGATGAGGTCGATCAAATAACAAAAAATTTATCTTCCATTATAGAACCGATATTGATGCTTCTTATTGGGGGAGGGGTTGGATTTTTTGCTGTAGCTATGCTTCAGCCTATGTACAGTGTTCTCAATAATATTTAGAGAGTATGTTCACTTTTGAAAATAAAAAGAAAAAATTTCTTAGCAAAGCTTTTACTTTGATAGAAGTTCTTTTAGTTATTTTTATTGCTTCTATTATCGTAGTCACTTTCCTTAACGTTTTTTCTCAGGGAAGTCGATTGCTTTTAGAATCAAAAAAAAGTCTTATAGCGACATCTTTTGCTAATGAATATATGGAAATGATGAGAAACCTTTCGTATGACTCAGTGGGCGTTTCCGGTGGAATTCCTTCTGGATCACTTGAGGCAATAGAAGTAAAAGAAAAGAATGGAACTCAGTATACTATCTATACGGATATTCGCTATAAAGATGATCCTTACGATGGAGTAGTAGGAGGGAGTCCAAATGATTTGATTAATACAGACTATAAACTTGTTACCATTCGTGTCTCTTGGGGAAATGAAAGTCCTCAACAAGAAGTTCGATTGAGTTCAATTTTTGTACCTCCTGGAATAGAAACAAGTGTTGGAGCAGGAACATTGGCTATAAATATTATAGATGCTTTTGGTGATGGGGTTCCTTTTGCAAACATTACTCTAAAAAATGATTCTGAAGGAATTTTATTTTCAACTATGACAGATGATGTGGGGAATATTCTTATTCCTGGAGCACCTGAGGCTGAACAGTCATATGAAATTATAGTGAATAAACTTTCTTATGAAACGGTAGAAACATATCCACCATATCCTCTTTCGGCATTTACTCCCATTGATGAACATTCCTCTGTTCTCGAAGGAGAGCTTACTAATAAAGTAATAGTTATGAACCCTCTTGCTGGTCTTACGGTTTTTATTAAAGATTTTATAGGAAACCCTCTTTCAAATATACCGATACAATTAGTAGGAGGTCGTATCTTAGGAACATTACCGAGTACTGAAGAAGTGTATACTTATGATAATTCTTCTGTTGCAGATACTGAAGGAGAAATTTCTTTGGAAGGAATGAGTCCCGGTACCTATAGCCTTTTTTTTCCTGAAGAAACAGAGAATGAATACGAGTTTATTTCAATGAATCCAAGATTGGACCAAGAAGAGAAGAAATTTTTTTTAGAACCAGGCACTTCATCTGAGGTTACTATTATTCTTTCTCCTCGAAATGAAACAGTATTTTCAATTCTCGTAAAAGATGATGCGGACGAAGAGTTTCTTTCTGGAGCAAGTGTTCGTTTACAAAATGTATCTGGATATGATAAAGAAATTCTTACAAATGAAGACGGAACAGCTCTTTTTTATGAAGAGGGAGTTCTTTTGGAATCAGGTCTTTATGATATGAGTATCTCTTTGGATGGGTATGTAACACAAAATCAACAAATACAAATAGAGGGAGGTTTTCAACAAGAAGAAGTAAGACTTATTTCTCAATAAAATACTATGCATACAAAGAGAAATAAAAAAGGGATGAGTTTGATTGAAATGATGGTGGCCATTGCTATTTTTACTATTGGAATAGGAATATTTATTCTTCTTTTTGTCAGATCATGGGAAATGTATACATTTTCTTTTTCGACAGGACAATCTCAAGTAATGGCATCTCAAGGGGTGCAAAAACTCGTAGATATTATTAGGAATGCTCAACAAGCTGATAATGGCTCATTCCCTTTAGTAATAGTACAGGAAGAAGAAATAGTTTTATATGCAAATGTAGATACAGATAGTTCTATAGAGAGAGTAAGAATATTTTTTGAAAATGATGCAATTTTCCTTGCGATTCGTAAGGCGACTGCAGGAACGCCCCCTCAATACACCGAAGGTTATGAAAGTTCCCAAGAAATAATTCGTGATGTTATCCAAGATGGAAGTAGTGTGCTTTTTTCTTATTATGACGAATTTAATACAAAGTTAACAGGAACATTTCCTATAAATAGTGTTAAAATGGTAAAAATAGATATTATGGTAGATGATGATGTGGAAAAGCTTCCTGAAGGAATAGCTATTGAATCATATGCCTCTATAAGAAATCTTAATCAATATGATAGATCACAATAAATATATACATAAAAAAGGTTCTGTACTCGCTTACATATTAATTATCGTGAGTATCTCTATGATACTTCTGATTTCTGTTATCCAAATAGTTGTTTCTCGTATAGAGTATGCTCAGTATAGAGAGAATAGGGAGCAGGCTTTTCAAATTGCAGAAGCAGGTATATATTTTTATCGATGGTATTTAGCTCACGAGATAGAGGGAAAAACAATGCAACAAATAAAAAATTTTTGGGAAAATGGAGATCCTTTGGGAGTTGAAGATGTATATGAGCGAGATGTGCTTGATATAGACGGAACGGTTCGAGGGAGATATTCTCTTCGGGTTACGCCACCCGAAGCATATTCCACTATTGTTTTGGTAGAATCTGAGGGATGGTCAATAAAAAATCCCGAAAATAAACGAACGATACAGGTTCGCTTCAGAAGACCTTCGTGGAGTGAATACACTGTTTTGGGGAATAACTATATGCGTTTTGGAAACGGAACAACGATTATGGGACCACTTCATGTTAATGGTGGAGTGCATTTTGATGGTGTTTCTCATAATATTGTCAGCAGTGCCGTTACTCAATATTATGATGACGATAGTGATGTCCTTGGATGGCGACCAGGTGTTTGGAGTATGTGGACAGGGGAATATAATACAAGTATGGGAGCTAATGTTTTTTCTGGAGGAAAAGATTTTCCTACTATTGAAAAAAGCTTTACAAGCGTTTCAACCAATCTTTCTCTTATTAAAGACTCTGCTATTGCTTCAAATACGTATTTTGATGATGATAGAGTAGGAAGACATATTATACTCAATAGTGATGGAACTTTTTCTATTCGAAAAGTACGAACATACACTTCTTCTACAAATGAAATATATAATTATTCTGGGGGTTGGGAGACAAGAAATATCCCTGATAATGGAGTTATTTATGTTGAAGATAATATTTGGCTTGAAGGAACGATACAAAATAAAAGAATTACTGTAGTTGCTGCTAATTTAGTAGGCGGTGTGGCACCTAATATCTTTATAGGAAAATCTCTTCGATATACACACTATGACGGAAGGGATATACTGGGAATTATAGCTGAAAATGATATAGAAATAACAAAAAATAGTGAAAATAATTTGCGTATAGATGGAGCACTTCTTGCACAAAATGGTCGAGTGGGACGTACACATTATACAAGTCCAGTAGATTATAAAAATAGTATTACGGTATTTGGATCTATTGCTTCCAATCAGCGATATGGATTTGCCTATACTGATGGAACAGGGTATGCTATAAGAAACTTATATTATGATAATAATCTCTTGTATTATCCTCCTCCTTATTTTCCTACAGGAGATACCTATGCAATTGATCTTTGGAAAGAAATATAAAAAAGAAAAAAATGTTTGAAAAAATCAAAAGAGTAATGGGTGCAAATATTATTCAATACGTTTTTACACAGTAAACCGATTTTTA
>JAGYLL010000028.1 GCA_018401135.1 Candidatus Moraniibacteriota bacterium
AATTACAACAAACACCACAAACACCACCAAGCCAAAGCGAGAAGGAAGAAGAAGAAAAAGAAGAACAAAGTAGAAATGATGAAAATGTAAATCAAAACCAAAATCAAAACCAAAACGAGAATCTTAATCAAAATCCAACTCCTTCCACACCAACGACACAAAAACAACAACTCCAAAAAGATTCTTCCGCATCTCCAACATGTTCCAAACGATGGTGGAATCCTTTCACCTGGAAGTGTTAGGAGGGGGAAATTTGTAAATATAAGAAAAAAGTGTATTCTATAAAGAGGGAATACACTTTATTTTGATAGGGTGTAAGAAAGTAATTACTTATAAAAAATGTATGGAAAAGAAAAAAGGTGGTGCGAAAGAAAAAGATGCTTTAAATGCAGTAATGGGAGAAATCAGAGAACGTTTTGGTGAGGGGATTATTATGAAGCTCGGAGAAGTAAAAAAGGTTGATATAGAAGCCATTTCAACAAGTTCCATTTCTCTTGATATAGCTTTGGGTATAGGGGGTGTTCCAAGAGGAAGAATTATAGAGGTGTATGGTCCAGAGTCATCTGGAAAAACAACACTCGCTCTTCATATTGTAGCCAGTGCACAAAGAAGTGGAGATTCTGCTGCTTTTGTCGATGCTGAACATGCACTTGATCCTGAGTATGCACGAAAAATTGGTGTGGATATTGACAATCTTCTCATATCACAGCCTGACACAGGAGAGCAAGCTCTCGATATCGTAGAGACATTGGTTCGATCTGGGGCTGTGGGTGTTATCGTGGTGGATTCTGTGGCAGCTCTCGTTCCTCGTGCTGAAATTGAAGGAGAAATGGGTGATCAGCATGTAGGACGACAAGCTCGGTTGATGTCGCAAGCTTTGAGAAAACTTACCGCTATTGTTTCTAAAACTAATGTAACCGTTATTTTTATCAATCAAATTCGAATGAAAATAGGTGTTATGTTTGGAAGTCCTGAAACAACTACAGGTGGTCAAGCATTAAAATTTTATTCTTCCGTTCGTTTGGAAGTTCGTAGAGCGGCTCAGATAAAAAAAGGGGAGGAAGTGGTAGGAAATCGTGTAAAGGTTAAAGTGGTAAAAAATAAAGTTGCACCACCCTTTAAAACAGCAGAATTTGATATTATGTACAATGAAGGTATTTCTCTCGAGGGAGATCTTATCGACACAGGAGTCGTAAGGGAGGTGATAAAGAAATCAGGTAATTCATATTCTTGGAAAGAAGAAAAATTTGGTGTAGGGCGAGAAAAAGCCAAACAATACTTACGCGAACATCCAGAAACCAAAGAAACAATCACAAAAGAAATTATGGACATTATCAAAGAATAGCTGAGTATTTCTTTGGGAGAAATAATATAAGAGAAAAAATACTTTGATGAAGCAAAATATTTTCTTGTACAAGATTATTTGGTATCTCTAATCATTTTTTGGGCTTTTTGTTTTGCTCTGGAAGGAGTGACTCTTCTTTTTTTCGTAACTCTCTTTTTATATGAGACGTAGCATTACTTGTTTTTGCAAAACGGAGCCAATCTCGGCTGGGAGCCTTTTTTTCTTTGGATTGTAGGATTTCTATTACCTGACCATTGCGTATTTGAGAATCAAGAGAAATGATTTTCCCATCTGCTTTGGCACCAGTAGTTTTGTTTCCTACTTCACTATGAATTGCATAGGCAAAATCTATAGGAGTGGCATTTTCTGGGAGATCGATGATATCTCCTTGAGGAGTAAAGGCAAAAATATGATTTTGAAAAAAGTCAATTTTGAGGCCTTTAAGAAATTCTTCGTTATCTGATCCAATTTCTGTTTGCCATTCTCGTAATTGTTTGACCCAAAGAAGTTCTTTTTCTGGGAGATTTTTTCTTTCTCCTCGAAAGAAGAGTTTTTTCCAACTTTTCCTTTCTTTTTCGGTATAAATCCAGTGAGCTGCTATTCCATATTCTGCTTCTTCGTTCATTTGCTTGGTACGAATTTGTACTTCAAAAATTCTTCCATCTGGACCAAATATACTTGTATGGAGTGATTGGTAGCCATTGGGCTTTGGAAGAGAAATATAGTCTTTGATTCTTCCAACCATAGGGCGATAGCGTTTATGAACAATACCGAGCGTTTCGTAGCAGTCGGCTATTCCAGGAACAACAATTCTTACTGCAGTAAGATCGTATACACGCCGAATATCCATATCATGTTTTTTGAGCTTGAGAAAGAGTCGATAGAGATGTTTGGCACGACCACATACTTCTACATAGCGAATACCTGCTTGTTGAAGCGTTTTTTGAAGTTCTTGAATCATTTTTTCTAAATATCTCTCTCTTTCTTTGTGATGCGTTTCTACAAGTTGTTTAACATATTTGTAATTTTGGGGATCGAGATATTTAAAAGAAAGATCTTCAAGCTCACCTTTTATTTCTCCAATTCCTAAACGATTGGCTATGGGAGCAAATATTTCCATAGTCTCTCTGGCGATCCTCTGTTGTTTTTCGGGAGGGAGATGCTCAAGCGTTTGCATATTATGAAGTCGATCGGCAAGTCTGATAATGACAACTCGAATATCTGATGCCATAGCAAGAAACATTTTTCGAAGGTTTTCGAGAAAGTATTCTTCTTGGGATCCTCGGAGGCGTAGTCGTCCAAGCTTGGTAACTCCATCGACGAGTTTGGCAATTTCAGATCCAAATTCTTCTTCTATATCAGCAAGTGTCATCTCGGTATCTTCAGGTACATCATGAAGAAGTCCTGCTGCTATGGTGGTGGGATCCATTCCGATCGTAGAGAGATTAATAGCCGTGTGTATCGTATGAATGATATACGGATCTCCTGATTTTCTCATTTGTCCATCATGAGCCTTAAACGCAGTATCGTAAGCTTTTTTGAGAAGACGTTTATCAGTAGCGTCTAGAGGATAAGGAATAGCTTTATAGAGGTCAATAAGTGTAATCATAGAATTTTTCAGTATATATACAAAAAACGAAGAAATGTTTTCCTACAGATAGTATACCAGAAAAGAGAATATATTTCATTTTTTGGTAAAAATCAAGGTTTTGTGTGAAGAGAAAAAAATAAAATTTGATTTGAAAGAGAAAGAGGTATATTCTAAAAAAGCTTTTCTTTTAGAAGAAAGGAGTGATGAGTATGACACGGTTCCTTGTTTCTTTGGGAATTTTCTTTCTCTTGAGTTTTTGGGCATGGAGTTTGATTCCTTTGGGAATGCAGCTTCCTCTCAGAAACATTCCAGTTATGGTAGAGAGTCATCTACCATGGCTCGTTTCCTCTAAAAAAGGAAAGAGAAAGCTTTGGGGAAAACCTCGCTAAGGAAAAAATTCCTAAAAATGTTTGAACACAGTATTTTTTTTCAGGAGTTTTGACTCCTGTTTTTTTATGACTTTGAGTATATGTAATTTGAAAAAACAAACAAAATAGGGTACAGTAAAGAAATTAATACTGAAATTTATGATGAAATATACGCCTCAAAAAATTGAGAAAAAATGGCAGAAATACTGGGAAAAAGAAGGAATTTTTAAGGATTATTCTCGAAAAGAGAAATTCTATGCACTTGATATGTTTCCCTATCCTTCAGGAGCAGGTCTCCATGTGGGACACCCTAAAGGATATGTAGCAACAGATATTGTCTCTCGATTTGAGTATCTTCGGGGAAAGAGCGTTCTTCATCCTATGGGATGGGATGCCTTTGGTCTTCCTGCAGAAAATTATGCGATAAAAAATAAAATTCATCCCAGAAAAGCAGTACAAGAGAATATCAAGCGGTTTAAAGAACAGCTTCAAAAAATTGGATTTACCTATGATTGGGACAGAGAAATTAACACGACGGATCCAGAATATTATCGATGGACGCAATGGATATTTCTCAAAATGTTTGAAAAAGGTTTGGCGTATGAATCTGAAGAGCCAGTAAATTGGTGTAGTTCATGTAAAACAGTTCTTGCCAATGAAGATTTGGAACAAGGAAAGTGTGAACGTTGTGGGGGAGAAATTACTCAAAGACCGTTGAGACAATGGGTACTTAAAATGACGGACTATGCTGAGAGACTTCTTGGAGATTTAGATACCGAAAATATACAGTGGGAAAAATCTATCATAGAACAACAAAAAAATTGGATTGGGAGAAGTGAGGGAGTGACAGTGCAATTTAGATTGAAAAACGAAGAAGCAAAAAAAGAAAATACTTGTGTGGGCGTTGGTTGTCTTCTTCGAACAAAAAACGGTACATTTATTTTTCAAGAGCGAGATAATAATACCGTAAGAGATCCTGAAAAAATAGCACTTTTTGGTGGTGGAAAGAATAGCGATGAATCGGAGCGAGATTGTGTTATTCGAGAGATGAAAGAGGAGTTGGATATTTCGGTAAAGAATGAACTCATTTCTTTCATTGGAGATTTTCCAAGTAAAAATACTTCTGGAGAAATAATAAAAGTATTTTTGGTTGATAACGTCTCTCTTGAAGAAATTTCTTTAAAAGAAGGTAAAAATTATTATGTAGCATCACTTGAAGAAGCTCTGCAAAATGCTAAAATTACTGATTTTACCAAGGAAGTGCTTCTTGCGTCTCAAGAAAACACCCTAGAAGTTTTTACGACTCGGGTAGATACGATTTTTGGATGCACGTACGTTGTTATTGCCCCTGAACATCCTCTTCTGAAAGATGAAAAAGTAAACATAAAAAATTCTAAAAAAGTTGAAGAATATATTGAAAAGGCTAAGAAAAAAACAGCGATGGAGCGGGGAGATCTCAATAAAGAAAAAACGGGAGTACAACTTGAAGGGGTAGAGGTAGTCAATCCTTTCACAGGAGAAAGTGTACCAGTCTTTGTGGCAGATTATGTACTTGGTTCGTATGGAACAGGTGCGGTAATGGCCGTTCCAGCGCACGATGAAAGAGGGTGGGATTTTGCAAAGAAATACAATCTTCCTCTTCGAAAAGCCAAAAAACAGGGAAAAATCAAGAAAATTCTCATTTTCGTTCGGTTTCTTACGGGATCATTGAGAATGATAAACAAGAAATATTACTTCAATTTCTTACAAAGTATAATCGCTGGGTACTTCCTGGTGGGGGAATAGAACGTGGTGAAAATAGACAAGAAGCTCTCTTTCGAGAAATTCAAGAAGAGACGGGATATGTAGATTGCGAACTTATTCAAGAAGTTGGTTTAGCAAGAGCTCAGTATTTTGGAAAACATTCCCAAGAATCAAAATGTGTAGATGTTTCTTTGTTTCGTTTGAAACTCCTTTCCTCCAAGCAACAAAAAGTACAATGGGATGAGATAGAAAAAGAAATCGGAATGGAACATTCATGGGTTTCTCCTCAAAAAACATTGCAGTATTTTGAGCAAGATTACGTGAGTAAGGAAGTATTTTTTGATATTTTTAAAAGGTATGTTTCTGGAAAATATTGTTTCACTGAAGACGGAATCCTTGCTGAATCTGGAGAATTTACGGGACTTCCTTCCGAAGAGGCGAGAGAAAAAATGGCAAATTGGTTGGAAGAAAGAGGTTTGGGAAAGAAAACGGTGCAGTACAAAATGCGAGATTGGGTATTTAGTCGTCAGCGGTATTGGGGTGAACCGATACCAATTGTGCATTGTGAAAAATGCGGTGCTGTGGGTGTTCCTGAGGAGCAACTTCCTATACAACTTCCTGATGTGGCTTCGTACGAACCAACAGATACCGGAGAGAGTCCCCTTGCACATATTGAAAATTGGGTAAATACTTCCTGTCCAAAATGTGGTGGCAAAGCAAGACGTGAGACGAACACTATGCCTCAATGGGCAGGATCTTCGTGGTATTATTTGGCGTACATTATGCGAGAAGACCAAGAATTCAAAATTCAAAATGCACCATTATTTCAACAATGGCTTCCGGTAGATCTCTATGTTGGAGGAGCAGAACACGCAACCAGACACCTTCTCTATGCAAGATTTTGGCATAAATTTCTCTATGATATTGGTATTGTTACTACCAAAGAACCTTTCAAACGACTTGTACACGTAGGACTTATCAATGCCGAGGACGGTCGAAAAATGAGTAAGCGTTGGGATAATGTTATTAATCCTGATGATGTCGTTTCTGAGTTCGGCGCGGATGCTTTGCGACTCTATGAAATGTTTATGGGACCATTTACACAAAATATTTCTTGGAATACCGAAAGCGTAAGTGGTGTACGGAGATTTCTTGATAAAGTATGGAAACTTTTTGATAGGGTATCTTTGGGAGAGGAAAAAGTATACAAAAAAGATATTGAGACGCTTTTCCACAAAACTCTCAAAAAAGTGACTGAAGATATAGAAGAATTTCGTTTCAATACGGCTATTTCATCGATGATGATTTTCGTAAATAGCCTAGAAAAAGAAGCGTCTCTTAATAGGGATATGTACGAGAAATTTCTTATTCTCCTTTCGCCCTTTGTTCCGCATATAGCAGAGGAGCTGTGGGAAAAACTGGGAAAGACATCATCGATATTTCTCCAGAAGTGGCCAGTGTGGGATGAGACAAAAATTATCGATGAAATGGTAAATATTGTTTTTCAGGTAAATGGAAAAGTTCGTGATATACAAACGGTTTCTGTGGATATTTCTGAAGAAGAAATGAAAAAATTGGCACAAGAGAGTGAAAAAGTGCAAAAACATATTGAGGGAAAGGAGATAAAAAGGAGTATTTTTGTGAAAGGAAAACTGATAAATATTGTTGTATAAATATATTTTCTATGCAATGTGTGATACTTGGTGCAGGACGGGGAACGCGAATGGGAAGTCTTTGTGATCACACTCCCAAACCGATGCTTCCCATTCTTGGAAAACCGAAACTTGCTTATTCTGTCGAAAATCTTCCCGATGAAATTTCGGAGGTTATTCTTATCGTGGGATACCTGAAAGAAAAAATAATGGAATATTTTGGAGAGGAATACAAAGGGAAAAAAATTCGCTATATCGTACATACCGCTATAGAGGGAACGGGAAAAGTTTTGCATAGTGCTAAAGACGTTGTAGAAGAAAAATTTCTCGTTATGAATGGAGATGATCTCTATACAAAAAAAGATCTCTCAGAACTTTTGCGTTATTCTCTCGGAGTATTGGCTATAGAGAGATCAGATGCAAAGAATTTTGGGATAATACAAACGGATAAAGAGGGGAATCTCAGTGCTATCGTAGAGAGGCCACATGGCTTTGACCAAGGACTGATAAATACCGGTGCTTATGTTTTGTCAAAGGAATTTTTTTCCTATCCTCTGGTGAAAATTTCTGAATATGAATATGGTTTGCCTCAAACGCTCGTTGGTATGAAGGATGACTTTCCTCTAAAAATTGTTTGTGCCAAAGATTGGTTTGCTATTGGAGATCCACAAGCACTTGAAGAAGCGCAAACACGAATACAAGATTTTATTGAAGAATAAATTGAATATTTTATATGGAAATAGAAAAAGAAAGAGATATTATTCTTGATGTTCCGTATTTCAAACAAGATGTTTTGTATTCTTGCGGACCCGTGTGTGTGCAAATGATTCTTTCGTATTTCGGAAGACGGGTGGGGGAGAAAGCTTTAATGGAATCTATGCGTACCAATACCGAAATAGGAACAACGCCTGGAAATATGCTACGAATCGTTCGTAAATATGGATTGTTTTCTTATGTGAATAACACATCTTCTCTCCGGGAAATTCGCCATTTCTTGAGTATGGGTCTTCCTGTTATTGTGTACTTTGTCGAGCCTATCACTGATGATGATCACTACGCTGTTGTTACGGGTTTTCGTGGCAAGAAGATTATTTTTAATGATCCTTTGAATGGAGAAAACTTTTCTTTGTCTTTATCAGATTTCGAAAAGTGTTGGCACGGTGAGAAAAAATACCATACTTTATTGAGAAGATGGATACTGGTAGCTTCTCCAGAAACCTTTTCGTTAGGAAGACAATACCAACCTCTAAAAGAAATTCTATGAAGCAAAAACGTATAGTTACTATCGGTGGAGGAACGGGTTCTTTTACGCTTCTCTCAGGTCTCAAAAAATATCCTGTTATGCTTTCGGCTATCGTGTCTATGGCAGATGACGGTGGTTCTACGGGAGTGCTTCGTGATGAGTTAGGCGTTCTCCCTCCTGGAGATGTACGGCAGTGTCTTGTGGCACTTTCTCAATCCTCAGAAGAAATGCGAGAGCTTATGAATTACCGTTTTTCGGAAGGAAGTCTTTCAGGACATAGTTTCGGCAATATTTTCTTGAGTGCTTTGGAAAAACTCCATGGATCTTCTGGAAAAGGAATAGAAGAGGCCATGAGAATTCTTAATGTTTGTGGTGAAGTACTCCCCGTTACCAAGCATAATGCGAAATTGAGGCTTGAATTAAACAATGGAAAGGTGTTAGAGGGAGAAAATGCTATTAATCATGCAGATCTTCAAGAATTTGGAGTGAAAGAAATGTGGTACAAGTCAAGAGTGGGAGCGTACAAAAAATCCCTGGAGCGTGTTATGGAAGCTGATAGTATTATCATTGGTCCAGGAAATCATTACTGTAGTATTTTACCCAATTTTGTCATTACGGCATTTGCCCAAGCTCTTCGCAAGAGTTCGGCAAAAGTTATCTATATCTGTAATCTCACAAACAAAAAAGGACATACGAATAATTGGAGCGTGGATGATTATGTGAAATCTCTCGAGTACTATATCGGAAAAGGTCGCATCGACTATGTGATAGTGAATACAGAAAAACCCAAAAAAGATCTCATAGAGAAATATGAACGAAAAGAAGGAAAGGGAACATTGGTCGAGGCAGAAAAGAGGGAAATACAAAGAACGTATAAAAGAGTATACGCTCGTGTAATAAGCACCGTCTCTCCAAAGATACAAAAAGGAGATGTCATCGCTCAATCAAGAGCTTTCATCCGTCATGACAGTGATAAACTTGCTCAAGCTATTATGCTTCTTTTGGAAATGGAAGGTCAAAAAGTTATTGAAGAGGTGGTGTAGGAGGTATATCACAGTAAAAATACATAGAATTTTTTCCCCAGAATCATTGACAAAATCATTTTTTTATGATAAAATATAGGGTTTCAGAAATAATATTCTGAAATTCATGCCGCAAGAGTATCGTGGCGATTGAAATTTTACAAGGGGAAATGAGATGCGTAAGTTCATTATGCGAAAGTTCGACGAGAATGGTGAAATTAGCTATCAGAGGATCTACTATAAAACGACGCAAATGGGGACGCAACAATTTCTCGGTGCAGCATCAAGAGAGGAGTTGAGAAGAAGGCTTAACACGTCACGCGGCAACGTACTGACGATTAAGTTCCCTGATGAAGTAGGGGGCGAAGAGATCTCCCTTAGTAGCCTCGAGAACATTATGCTCGATGAAGACTACGTAGTCAGCGGAACTGTTTGCAAGCTCCAGCCTAGCGTTCTCCACAAGCTCCAACTCGGTTTTCTTCACTTCGAAATCCAAGTGAAAGAGGACTGAGTCGATTATTACGGCCCC
>JAGYLL010000029.1 GCA_018401135.1 Candidatus Moraniibacteriota bacterium
TGGATTCTTTCGAGTTGGCTTGGATGCGTTGCCATAAGATAGGCTATATTTTTCAAACATATAATATATGACAATGGGTTATTAGAAATTAAAACGTTGTTTATATTTCTATTAGGTAAAAATATTCAATCAGTTTTTCCAAAGGCGCATTGAAACACTTCCTATTCTTTGTCATCGGTACTGCAAACACCTCCGGGACACACAGGTGCATATTCGGGAGAAGACATAATGCCTTTTTTTACCAAATACGCATAAATAGAACATCCAACACAAAATCCCACAGCAGATTCTAACCACATAAAGACAAGGCATATTCCACAAAAAACAAAAGGAATAGCGCACGATGATCCTCCTAGAGAAGAAGCCATAGAGCATCCGGAGGTAAGGAAGAGTTGATACACAATAAAGCCCAAAACAACACTCGACATACCCAGTCCTATGCTCCACGCAAAACGTTTTTGTATAGCTCCGACATATTCAGGTTTTTGGTTTTTTACAAGAAATCCTGCAAGAAAACCAAATATCGATTTTTCAGGTCCCCAAAAAACTTTCAAAATAAAATCTATCCAAAAAACAAGAACGACAAAAAATGCTATCCAAAAATCTCTCTCGTAGTACATTGTCAAAAAAGCAAAAAATCCCAAAGCAAACATCATTCCCGCCCCCGCTCGAACTTTTCGTTCATTTACCACACCATAAGGAGCTGGTTTTCCATCAAGAGTAAGTCCGGGAATAATTGTACCGTATGCCATAAAGAAATAATTATGTTTATTTTTCTAGCATACCACACCACAAATTATTTTCCTAAAAATCCCAACTTCCTTTAAGAGAGCTTGATTGTGTATAATTCACAACCGTTGTTTCAAAGAAATTTCCTTTATCTGCATTGGTATCTTGCAATCGATCAAGGTGCTTATAAGGATTAGTGATAGCATCTGGATAGAGAGGTGCGATCTGAATAGTAGCAAGGCGTTTATTAGCAAGCCATTTCGTATATTCACTAGTAGTAAGCGCATTGATCCCAAGAATTTTATTCCCCAAAATATGCTCCCCCCATTCTATTTCTTGATCCACAGCAATTTTCATCATATCAATAATAGTCTTTTCATTGTAAATAGAAGGGAATTCTTTTTTCATTTCACGGATAATGTTGGCAAAAATAGAAATATGAGTAAGTTCATCTCTTCGAATATAGGCGATCATACGTCCTGTCGCCTGCATTTTTCCATTATCGGTAAGGGTATCAAAAAAAGCAAATCCATTATAAAAATACAAAGATTCTAATAAGAAATTTGCCACAATACCACGAAAAAAGTTTTCATCGGTTGGTGTATCGATAAAATCTTGATAGATTTGTCCGATATAGGTATTACGTTTGAGAAGTATCTCATTGTCTCGCCAAAAATAATAAATTTCCATTCTTTCATCACTATCAACGACCGATTCAAGAATCGTTGCATACGATTGCGAATGTATCGCTTCTTGATAGGCTTGTATAGCAAGGATGAGATTAACTTCAGGAGAAGTGATGTATTCAGAAAAGTTTGGAAGATTTACCGTTTGGTGAATCAAGAAAAATAGAGAAAGACAAAAATTCCCTTTGTATGCTCTTTGTTCTTCGATGCTTAATTCTGTGAAATGGAACATACGAGCATCGTCTTTGAGTCCCATAACTTTTCAGGAACCAAAAATTTCCCACCATTACCTGATAGAGTGATTTTGCCCAAGAATACTTGGTTGCATTGAGATTGAAAAGTCCTGTTGTGTTTCCCTTAATAATAGTTCGCTTTGAAACATCATCATCTCCCAAAGGATTAAAAAGAGAATTCTTTTGCATTTTTTTCATAGAATCTGTACTAATTTTTCTAACAAAATACTCCCCGCCCGCTATCCACTACAACTCACACAATCATCTTTCACTTCTCCCGAGAGGCTCCGTACATAATACACGGTCTTGATACCATCTTCCCATGCTTTCATATAGTATCCGTACAGCTGTGCAGGACTTGTACGTTCAGGATCTATCATCCATTCGAAACTTATCGACTGATCAATCCATTTGTATACCACTGCTATCATATCGATAACTTCCCCCATATCCATAGAGATATATTCCTTGTAGTACCAAAAATTTTCTTTGTTAAGTTTTGGAGCAACACGAATAGTAGATGAGCTCAAATTAGTCTCCACAAAGTATTTTTTGTAAATAGGAAGAAGCGCTGCCGTTGTTCCCACAACTCCTGCTGTAGAGGTATTCGGTGCGGGAGCCGTGTGATACCCAAATCGTACGCCATATTTTTTCATACCGACAAACAAAGATTTCCATTGTTCAGGATGAGGAGTATTTCCTATAAACCAATCAGCTTTTTTACCCAGAAGTATACCTTTTTCATATTCACTTCCTTTGTAAAGTTCATACGAACCTCTCTCTTTTGCCAGATCTATAGAAGCTTTGTATGTATAATACGCATAACGCTCAAAAAGTGTATCTACTGCGTTTCTTGCCTCAACTGTTTCATAGGAAAGTTTTCTCGTTGCAAGATATTCTGCCAATCCCAAATACCCTATACCAATACTTCGATACCGCATCGCTGTTCGCTGGGCTTCTTTTATAGGGTAATAATTGAGCGTAATTACATTGTCCAGTACACGCAAGAGAACAGGAAACGTTTTTTTCATCGTTTTCTCATCACCAACTTGAGCGATATTTATCGAAGCAAGATTACACACAACTAAATCACCAGGTTTGTATCGAATAACAATATCTCCCCCATCAATTTCCTCTGACGTAAATTGTGTTGAGCTTGTATTTTGGCAAATTTCTGTACATAGCTGAGTTGAATAGATATTTCCTGCGTGTTTATTGGGATTGAGTCTGTTGACCGTATCTCGGAAAAAGACATACGGCATACCTGTTTCTACAGCTGTTTTGAGAAATTTTTTGAAAAGCTCTCTCGTTGAAACTGTTTTTTTCAATCTAAGTCTATGATCTTTTTCAAGTTCCTCATAAAATGCTTCAAACTCTGTATCAAAACAATCTTCCAAACGCTTTCCGTAAAAATGATGCACCTCATGAGGATCAAATAATGTCCAATTTTGTCCAGATTGAAGTCTTTTCATAAAAATATCTGGAACAGAAATTGCCGGAAAAATATCAAAAGCCTTAGAGCGAATATCTCCTGTTTCTGTTTGAAGATCGAGAAAATCATAAATATCTCTATGCCAAACATCAAGCGTCACACTAATAGCTCCCGCTCGAGCTCCTAATTGATTGACAGCGTTTGCGGTGTCATTGATAACTTTTACCCATGGATTTACTCCTCCCGATGTTCCCAAAACACCACGGATCATAGCCCCTTGTGATCTAATATGTCCGAGATAGACTCCTATTCCTCCCCCGAACTTCGATATCTGAGCCATATTCTCAATCCCATGGTAAATAGCGCGCAAATCATCTCCGATATTTATTTTGAAACAACTTGAAAGCTGATGATAATTCGTTCGAGCATTGAGGAGTGTTGGGGTTGGAAGAGAAATTCTCTGTTTTGAACATTCTTCATAAATTTTAAAAGCAAATTCAAGACGAGTTTCTTTTTTTTCTGGAATAGCAAGAAAAAGCGCCACTGACATATACATTTCTTGTGGAAGCTCTTTTATGATCTTATTGGGATTGAAGATAACGTTTTTACTTGGAAAGAACCGTTGTGTATTCATACAAAGCATCCGTTTCTAAAGAAGTTTGCCCGCTTTGAGAATATCTTCTTCTGAATAGTAGGTACTTGTCTTTGTAGTAAGAGTCCTTGTTCTCGATATCTGTCGAAAAGTTGTTTTATACAGCTTTGGTGTATAAATATCAGCATGAGAATATTTCTATTTCCCGAGCTTGTTTATAAAGATTTCCCAAAATTCGTGCCCCTATATGTTGCCAAGAAATATTTTCCAGCAGCACTCACAGGATCAATACAACTTCACAAAGGAGAGCATTGATATCAAGTTTCCATATCCTCTAAATTATTCTCTTAAATTGTTCTATAAAATCTTCGAAATGACATTCTTACTTCATAGCCCACAACACTTCTATCGAAACATTTTTATCTTTGTAATATCAAAATTTTCTTTACTTCCATCTGATTTGGTAACCTTAGGGATCATGCTCTTCAAGTTGTTCTAATATCTTTTCCTCTTGTTCTTCTCTTTTTCTTGATGTCTATTTCTATAGAATAGGCTTTGGCAACTTCAAAGTGTCCATTATGCATCAAACATGTTTTCACATATCCTGCACATTTTCCTCATTAGGAATATTATCTGCCTTTGACTCTACCTCTAATAAGGCAATGACATCTTCGGCAAGGTCTTCTACAAGTTCAGGAGAATCTATTGCTTGAGAGGGGAGATAAAAGCTTTCTCTATTGCGTTTTCTATTTTCTCAATATCAAATTCACTATTTCTCCATCTCGCTTTTTATGTGGGTAATAGACATACGTTTATTGTTTTTGTATAAAAATCACTTTTTCTCTCTTTTTACGATTGCAAACTTCTCCTCGATTTCTCATCTCAAATGAAATTTTAAGGGGTCAAGAAAACAGACAACCCCTTAAAGATTTTCAAATAGAATACTATATTTCAATAACTCTCCTTTATTCTGAAAGACGTTTTTCGATAACCTCAATCAATTGGTGCACTTAGATTCGATATACTCTCCTCTTTTCATCCATAGTCAGTATAAACGTGTTCAAAGAAAACATCCATAATCAAAAGAGGTTTAAAGTCCGACAGATGACCTCCATCGTGCTCATTAATCAAACGATAAGGAGATCACATCCGTTTGCTGGTCATACACCAAAACTGTCCAACCAATGCCTCGCATAGAACCCGTACCCACGAATCTTTTTCAAAGTCTTCAAAACTTCAAATGATTTTGATTTTTTCGAGAATATTTTTTCCTACGAGAAGATTCTTTCATAAGATTGCCCAGCTCATCAAGTAAGTCACTTGGCATTCATTCCACTCCCCAGCAAACCTATTTGTGTTTCACTATATTCTGGGGTTCCCAAAGATAAACTCTTCAACTTTTCCAAAAGAAGATTTGTATTTTACATACCCTTCATAGAGACCAGTGATTTTGAAGAAGTCCATCACTAAAACCTTTGAGCCCTAAAAGATGTTCGTAATTTTTGCTTCACTTGTACGCCTTTTATATTTTTCCAACCAAATTAACACCAGGGTTTTAATGTTTTTCTCCAGGCGTCCAGCAAACTAGTACCTCTCCTTTATGCTTTCCTACATGAAATAGATGCTTGTAATTTTCGTAAAAGAAGTTCTTTAGCATTCGTCCAATCGAATTGTCATTTTACTTCATAGGCTTTAAGAATTCCCTTAGGATCTATGATAAAGTTCCTCAATAATGCCAATCCCTCTTCTGGAATATACACTCCGAAATATTTAGAAATTTGGTAAGAAAGATCCAAGAAACTCCCATTGGGTAAGCTATTTTTTAATTAGACGATTGTCGTGCCAAGCTTTATGAACGAAAGCCGTATCTGTACTAAAAACATAATTTCTGCTCCTTCTTTTACAAACTTTTTGTAATTATCTGCCAAGTCTTCAAGCTCTGTAGGACATACAAAGGTAAAGTCTGCAGGGTAAAAAAGAGAATAAGCCATTTATCTTTATAGTAAATCTTTTTCTTTGTTGCCTGATTTGATTGAAATACTTCAAAGGAGGTCTTCTATTTTTTTCACCAATAACAGGGTGTCTGTTTCTTGTAACTGTTCCATAAACATTTATGTAATAAATAATAATAATTTTCTCAAAATAGTAAGGATTTTCTCTACAAGAGGTTATTTCATTGTACTATTTTAGATTTCGATGTCAACAAGAAAATACACAATTACCAAAAAAACACAATATATTGTGTTTTTTGGTATTTCAAACACATGTATAAGGCCACCCTAATTGCACTTTTGAGAATTAAATAATAATTATAAGGCTCTAATGAAATAATGAATTGTACAGGAGAGAGTTTATTCTTAAAAGCAAAGTGAACTGCTTTGGGTATTGTACCACACAAGATACTCCATGAGGTCTTTTTTATTGAAGACTTCTGGTTCTTTGAGCTCTTTGACATGGTAATCGATACACTCATCTTGGAGAGTTCTATTAAATCTCTCACAATGAGCATTCATCTTTGGAGTTCTCAGGTGAGGTGTGAAAATGAGTCATATGGAGCTCTTTGGGTCTTTCAGAAAAATGTTTTTGAAATTCCAGATCCATTGTCTGTAGAACAAACGTAATAGGAAAGGGAAATACTTGGTTGGCACAGTGTGAAGAATTCCGTGGCAGCTTGAAACATGGGACTTTGTTGCCCAAGCAAATCGAATCTCGTATAGATATCTTCAAAACTAATGATATACCTTCTTGTACCATTTATATGCTTTTCAATAGTATCGAGTGCTACAAGATGTCACGGGTACTTTGAATACAGAGTCTTTTTGGCTTTTTCTCTTCTTCTTTTTCGCTTGATTGGTTTGATTTTTCCAAAGTGTGTTATCTTTTGTACCAGGCAATTCTTAGTCCTCTAAATCTTTTATAATTCTTCCCTATAGTTTTTCTTTAGGACATTTCAGATTTCTTTCTTGTGAAGATAAAAGTATAGAATTGTATCTTGCTCTTTTCGAGATTGGGATGTTCCCAACGGATTCTTTTAACTTCTTCAATCACTCCTTCATTCCAGTGTCTCACACGCTTTCTTTAGGGTGCAGGACGTATTGCTCAGTGATTCAATTTTTCCTCCAGATTCTTCAAGTTTTTCTTCCATACATGGGGTTCTTTTGACCGAGAAAGCATCGAGGTTGCTTTGAGTCCGTGTCTCTCCCAGAATACGAGATTCTTACTTTTTCAGGGCGTCTTCAGTGATCATAATATATCGATATTTGAGGTAATGATGATAAACAGTCATTATTCCTCAGATTCCTCGATATTTACAATGTATTTTATGATAAAAGGCATAGGCTCTATGAAACACAATATATTGTGTTTTTTTGGTAATTTCAAGCACAAAATTCTATTTTATTCTTCTAAACTTTGTATAGCCTCTTTTAATGCTTCTCCTGATTTTTGAAGAAGTTCTAATTCTTCTGGTGAAAAAAGTAAACAAATATGTCCAGCGATTCCCTCTTTTCCTACTATAGCGGGAACACTAAGACAAATATCAGAAATACCAAACTCTCCTTCTATGAGATGTGATACAGGAAGAATAACTCGCTTATCATTAATAATAGCACTTGCAAGATGAGCGACTCCAGCACCAATGGCATAGTATGTTGCTTGTTTTCCCTTTATAATGGCGTATGCCGCGTTCTTTGCTTGTGAAAAAATTTCTTGTTTTTCCTCTTGGGTAAGTATTTTACACGAATCTATACTCATAGCCCCTGTCATAGCAGTAGACCAAAAAGGAAGTTCGCTATCTCCATGCTCTCCTACGATATAGGCGTGGATACTTCGTGGATTGATATTAAGCCTTTCTCCCAAAAGATGCCTAAATCGAGCACTATCAAGGAGTGTTCCTGTTCCAAGAATTTGACGCTTTTTCTCAGGAAACATTTTTATCGCCAAATAGGTAAGTGCGTCTACGGGATTTGATACCATAATAAGAATGGCGTCTGGATTTCTCGAAAAAATTTCTGGGACAATCGTTTGAACAATTTTGGCATTTCCTTTTATAAGATCCAGCCTTGTTTGTCCTTCTTTTTGTGCCGAACCAGCACAAAAAACCACAACCCGACTATCTCTAAAATCTTCGTATGTTCCAAGATTTACCCTTGTTGAACCAAAAAAAGGTGTGGAATGTTGAAGATCCATAACTTGCGCTTTGGCCAAGTCTTCGTTAATATCCACAATAACCACTTCTTGAGCTATATCTTTGGCGATAATACTATAGGCACTTGTAGCACCAACCATACCAGCACCTACAACCGTAATTTTATCCATAAGAAAAATATTTATTTTTACCTACAAATAGTATACCATATACCTATGCAAACATTCTACACCACACCCTCTGATCAAGGACTTCGTCTTGATGTGTTTTGCAAAAAACATTTCCCCGATTTTACAAGAGCTACTCTTATACAACATATAAGAGATGGTTTTGTTTTGGTAAATACCAAAAACAGTAAACCAAGTTATCATCTCAAGGGAAATGAGTCTATCTCTCTTAACCTTCCCCAAAAAGAAGACGCTTCGCTCAAAGCAAATACCTCTCTTTCCATGCCTATCATTTTCCAAAACGATGATTTTCTTGTTATCAATAAACCACCAGGAATTCAAGTGCACCCTTCAAGTACAGAAAAAGAAAACACAGTCGTCAATTGGCTCGTGGCCCATTATCCAGAAATTGCTTCTGTTGGAGATGATCCTCTGCGACCGGGTATCGTTCATCGTCTCGACAAAGACACTTCTGGTATAATGATCATTGCCAAAAATACATCGTCTTTTTCTGAACTCAAAAAACTTTTTTCGCAAAGGAATATACACAAAAGCTATCTCGCCATAACCCACAATACACCCTCACCTGAAGAAGGCTCTATTTCACTTCCTATCGCTCGGTCTCGATCCTTTCGCAAGCAAACTATTGTCCAAGAAGGTACTCGCTACAAAGGTATCTCAAGAGATGCTCTAACGGAATACAAGCTTCTCCTTTCTTCGTACAATAAAGATCTTGATTTGAAATATTCTCTCATTCAAGCCTTTCCCAAAACGGGCCGTATGCATCAAATACGCATTCATCTTTCTCATATACATTGTCCTATTATCGGTGATGACCTCTATAAGAAAAAAGAGTTTCCCAACCCCCCAATGGTGAAACGTTTTCTTCTCCACGCCTATTCTCTCGAATTCTCTCTTTTGGGAAAACCTTATACCTTTACTCTCAGACCGCCTGAGGATTTTGAGCCTTTTCTTCCCAAAACAAGCCTTTTTGAAAATTCTTAACATTTTCTTTATAAAAATCCTCCGCCTACTCAATATATGCAAAACTTTTAAATTGGATCCTGCCTTTTGGCAAAGACAAAAGTGTTGAAATAAAATATAAAAATTCATTTCTTAAAAGTTGGTCAAAAAAACAAATAAAAAACTGACCTCTTTCAAAGCCGGCACAAATACGTAAATTTGTTATTTCACTCTCTCCCGCATCCTTGCAGGAGATGTGCTCACGTTGGAGCGAGAAGTGCTATTCCATCACCTCCCATATTCGATACCCATAGGTACCACTGAGGCTCTCATGAAAAAGAACGGGGTCATAGTGAATCTTGACACAGG
>JAGYLL010000003.1 GCA_018401135.1 Candidatus Moraniibacteriota bacterium
TCTTGCATTTTTCTCCACGAAGGTGGAGATCCAGTCTTATAAGTATGAAATCAAGAAAATCCCTCCCCCTCGATGACTCGGGCACTCCCTTTTCCTCAGGGAGAGAATCCCTCTGTCTTTTCGACCGAAGCACTCTTTTGAGAGTGCAAAGTGGAGACTTAGTCCGCCTTTAGCGGAAATCTCTCTGAAGAACTAAGAGAGATTTCTCGACCATATGACCCCTATGGGATGTACTCAAAAATAAAGTAAGGTGTCCAAGAGGTATTCATCTTGTACAAAATATTGACTTTTTTATGAATATGTGCTATGGTTCGAGGTTATTACTATGAAAAAAAGTAGTGGATTGCCTTTTTTTTGTTAATGTGTAATTATTTCTAAGGAGTTACTATTTTTTATGAATATACTTTTCGTCTCAGAAGATTTATCTGGAGGTGATTTAGCATATCGTTTGAAAAAAGAGGGGAATAAAGTCCGTCTTTTTATTCATGACAAAAAACAAAGAAAAAATCTCAAAGGAATGGTCGATCAAGTAGAAAAGTGGGGGGATCATATTAACTGGGTTGGAAAGAAAAAAGGTCTTATTATTTTTGATAGTACAGGCTTTGGTGAGCATCAAGATCGTTTACGAAAAGAAGGATATTCTGTCGTGGGAGGATCTGCTATGGGAGATAAAATAGAAGACGATCGACATTTTGGTAAAGAGATAATGGAGCAATGTGGTATTATAACCATACCATCTTTCCCTTTTCGTTGTCTTGATGAGGCTATCAATTTCGTGAAGAAAAATCGAGAGGAGTGGGTGATAAAGCAAAATGGACATGTTTCAAAAATTTATAACTATGTCGGACAAATGTCTGATGCTAGAGATGTTATTGATGTCCTCGAAACATACAAAAAAAATAATAAACGAGATTCTCACTATATAGAATTACAAAAACGAATTCGTGGCGTAGAAATCGGGGTAGCTCGATATTTCAATGGGAATGATTGGGTGGGTCCAATCGAAATGAATGTGGAGCACAAAAGCTTATGCTCTGGGGGATTGGGTCCAAAGACCTATGAGATGGGAACCTTGATGTGGTATGACGATGCTATAGACAAAAATATACTGTTTCAATTAACAATAGCAAAAATGAAATCATACTTACAGAGTATTAATTTTCGTGGAGACATTGATATCAATTGTATTGTTAATGAATCGGGTGTGTATCCCTTGGAAGTGACAGCTCGATTTGGCTTCCCCTCGACACAATTACAAAGCGCACTTCATATTTCTCCTTGGGGGGAATTTTTGAAGGCAGTTGCTGATGGAAAATCGTATAATCTTCGTTATAGGAAAGGTTTTGGTATCATCGTGGTTATTGCAACCCCGCCATTTCCGTATGTGGCTATATCCAAACGATATAATGTAGAGGGAACGAGGATTTTTTTCACGTCCCCTTTGACAAAACAAGAAGAGAAAAATGTGCATTTCGAAGAGGTTTCTAGAGATTCTAAGGGTGCGTATTACATTTCTAGTTCCAGTGGTTTTGTTCTCAATGTAAGTGGGGTAGGGAAGAGTATCAGAGAAGCTCAAAATAAAGCCTATAGACTTGCCGAAAAAATTATTATACCAAAGAAATTTTATCGTAATGATATCGGTACAAAGTTTTTGGAACGAGAGGGAAATCTTTTGAAAAAATGGAGATATCTTCAAAATATAGATATTCAATAATTTTTTAGAAAAAGATAGGGGTGAGAAGATGTTTTTCGGGGGAAAGAGTTTTTTTACAGAGAAATATTTCTCTCGGGTAAAGATTGTGTTCTTTGAAAAAAGAGGGGTGAGGTATGTGGAAACAAGTGCGTGGTTTTATCACCACCTTCTTTGCTTTTAGAGAGGGGAGTGGTAATAAGGAAATGGTGAAAAAGAGTGGTGTTGTTATCGTTTCTAATACTCTTTTTCGAATTTTTGACTGGTGGATGGTGGGAGCATCTGCGGTTCTCGTGGTGTTTCTCAAACAGCAAAGCTTTTCGGATGTAGATGTATTTATGGTTTTGTGGGGGATTAATTCATTTATAGCATTGTTTGTTGTTTTTATAGGTAATGCTACACGAGTAGACATTACTCTTATGGAGGGAGTGAGAAGATGTCTTGATGCTATGCAAGAAAAATTTGGTGTTATAACATCCATAACAACTATAGGCATACTGTTTTTCCACTTTATCTGGAGCTGTCCCTCTCAAATCTATTTCTTGATTCGGAAAAAGCATTTTCTGATAGAGAAATTTTGGGTCGGAATAATTCTAGGTATAAGTGCTCTTCAGATGGTGGTATGGACTGTGGTGTATCTGCAAGGATACGAATGGTCCCTTCTTATTTGATCTGAAATTTTTCCTATGGAGATCCTAGCTACTTGCTGGGATTTTTTTTTAGAAGTATACTGAAAAATAATAAAACATTTTATTTTACTATGAATTTCGAAAATATCCCTGAAAAACAACCGTCATTTGCACCTTTTATTGCAAAAAATCTTTCTGAGCAAGAGCAAGAAGGACTTTTACAAGAAATTCTTTCTCTCGAAAAACAAATTTTTCCTCCTGATTGGCTCTATGAAGATGCCGAAATATATTATAGAGAAATGTTGGAGAATCCATCAGCTATCAATATATTTTTGCGTGGAGAAAATAATAAAGTAGTGGGATATCTTTTGGCAAAACCTCTCTCTGATGTATATGAAGAGCTTGCACAAGATGATCCTGAGTTGAAGCGTGATGAGCAGTGTTACTATATCGAAACGACAGAAATTCTTCCAGAATATGCCAAGGGTAGAGGTGCTCTTAAATTTTTTAACGTTTTACAAGGGGAAATAGAAGAAAACCATCCGGAATATAATGCTATTTCAGCGCATGCTCGCGTATCAAATGGTCTGGCAGATGTTTTGGCGAGAAAAGTAAAGAAAAGTCTTATGGAAGAAAGATCGATTGAGAAATGGGCTCATGGTGGGGGAGAGCCTTATGCCTATATTCAGTGGGGATTAGAAAAAAAACAGGAAAATGATCTTTAAGTATATTATTAATTTTCTTTCTTTATGATTTGTCCTGGATTTCCTGAGCCTACCTTTTTCTTTTTTATTGAAAATGCTTCTCCTTTGTTGTATTATTCTCATATCCCCGCGGTTATCGTGGCTCTTTTCTTGGGTGGCTTTGTTTATTTCAAAGGAGGTAAGAATTTGGTAAGTACTACACTTCTTACTCTTATTTTCGTGTTTAGTATATGGGTTGTATTTAATCTCATTACTTGGACAGGTAATGAGAGTTCGGTTATTTTTTTCGTCTGGGCTCTTTTTGGTATATTATATGCCCTTATCGCTCTTTTGAGTGTATATTTTGTTTCTGTTTTTATAGAGGGGAAGAATGTCTCTTTTCGTAAAAAACTTATTTTGGGTGTACTTTTTACTCCTATTCTTGCTTTTACTCCAACGTCATTTAATCTTGAAATTTTTGATTTACAGAGGTGTGGAATCTCTGATCTCAGTTTTTTTCTCTACTACTATTATTTTCTTGGATTTCTTGCTTTCTTTTGGATACTTGGTATATTTTTCTCATATATAGGACGAAAAGATGTTGCAAAAGAGGCTAAGAAGCAATTTTTTTTCCTTGTGGTAGGAATCGAACTCTTTCTCCTTTTTTTCTTCGGGAGCGGTCTTCTGACAAGCTTTCTTGTTGATAGTGGGTATACAGATAGTTTTGAATTGGAATTTTACGGTTTATTTGGAATGCCTATTTTTATAGCCTTTCTTACCTATATCATAGTAAAATATAATGCTATGAATATAAAGCTTTTGGGTGTAAATGCTCTTATTTTTGCTATAAGTACTCTTATTGCATCTCAGTTTTTCTTTATTCGAAATCCTATTAACCAGTTACTTACAGGATTTACCTTAATACTTGTTCTTATTTTTGGCTTTATTCTTATTCGCTCTATGAAAAAGGAGTTACAGCGAAAAGAAGAGTTACAGAATTTGGCAGATCAATTGGCAGTCGCTAATCAAAAGCTTAAATCTCTCGATCGTGCCAAAAGCGAATTTATTTCTATAGCTTCTCATCAATTACGAACCCCACTTACTGCTATAAAAGGATTTATCTCTCTTATTCTCGAGGGATCGTATGGAAATATCGATGGACCTATTCGAAGTGCGCTTAATAAAGTGTATCTTTCTAATGAACGATTGATTCGATTGGTAGAAGATCTTTTGAGTATATCGAGGATAGAATCAGGACGTTTGGAATATAAATTTCGTAGATGGAAATTAGAGGAAATTGTAGAAGATATTGCTGATATGTTTCGTCTTCGTGCTCGTGATGCGGGACTTGACTTTCAGGTTATGATACCCAAAGAACCTCTCGCAGAAGTCTATATCGATGGAGATAAGATTCGAGAAGTTATTTCTAATTTGATAGATAATGCTATAAAATATACTAAACAAGGCTTTGTTCAAATCTCGGTTTCTCAAAAAGAAGACGAGTATGTTCGTGTTATTATCAAAGATTCAGGTGTGGGTATTTTGGCAGAAGATATTCCCCATCTTTTTGAAAAATTTTCTCGCGGAAAGGATACCGATCGATTACACGCTAATGGAACGGGATTGGGTCTCTATGTGGGCAAACAAATTATTGAGGCGCATGGAGGCAAAATCCATATTTTTTCTGAAGGGGCAGATAAGGGGTCTACTTTTATTCTTGAATTATCATTGAAAAAAGGAGAGGGAAGAGAAAAAAAAGATGCGCTTGGCAAAAAAGAAGAGAAGACCCTTTGATAAAGAGATATTTTGGTGTATTATTAAAAAAAGACAAGAAGAAGGTTTCATAGTAAAAAAATTATTCTCTCCTAAAATATTATTTTATGGCTTCCATACTGCTCGTAGAAGATGATCCGATGATTTCAGAAATATATCAAAGAAAACTTTCTCAATCTGGATATGAGGTAGTACTTGCTTTTGATGGACGAGATGCTGTCAATAAAATACAATCTCAGAGGTACGATCTTGTTTTATTAGATTTAGTTCTCCCTGTTCTTGATGGAATAAGTGTGCTCAAAGAAATTTCTCGAGAAGGAAAGCAAAAATCTCGTTCGCCTATTGTTGTTTTTAGTAATTTAAATGATGGAGAAAATCAAGAAGCTGCTTTTCGCTATGGAGCGCAGGGGTTTATTGCAAAGGCACAATTTAATCCTTCAGAGCTTATCGGAGAGGTCCAGCGCTATCTTCGAGAATCTTCTGAACAGAAGAAAAATGAAGATAAATTTAACAAATCTCCACAAGAAGAAAATTCTGAAGATGAGGAAAAAGAGAAAAAGCACATTCTTCTTGTAGAGGATGAGGATGTTTTTAGTCATCTTTTCTCCGAACGCTTACGAAAAGAAGGTTTCAAGGTGACAGTTGCCGAAAATGGATTAGAAGCACTAACGTTTCTTGAGAAAGAAGCTATTGATATCATTATAACTGATATTCTTCTTCCTATTATGCGTGGCGATGAATTGATAACGAGAATTCGACTTCAAGGAGGGGAGAAAAAAGATATCCCTATTGTTGTTGTCTCAGCCTCAGCAAAAGATGAACAGGTAGCTCTTGTAAAAAATATGAATATACAGGGATTTTTTGTGAAAACACGTATTATTCCTAGTGAACTTGCTCAATATATTTATAGTATTTTGGAGGGAAATAAGAAGGAAAATAAAAATCATAAAGATACTACGACTGACAATAATGTATAAGCATTTACTGAAAAAGAAGAGATTATGAGAACACATACTTGTGGAGAGTTGAGACATAAAGATATCGAGCAGTTAGTAACTTTGGCGGGTTGGGTGCAAAAAAGGAGAGATCATGGAGGTCTTATTTTTATTGATCTTCGAGACCGTTATGGATGTACGCAAATTACTTTTGATCCAAATCACAACAAAAAAGCATGGGAAAAAGCAAATGCTGTGCGAAGTGAATGGGTACTTCAAGTAAAGGGAAAAGTTGTTTCTCGGCCTGAGGCTATGATAAACACTAAAATTAAAACAGGCGAAATTGAGATCGATGTTTCAGATGTAGATATAGTAAATACATCGAAAACACTTCCTTTTGAATTAGATGGGGAAAAATCAAAAGAAGTAAATGAAAATCTTCGTTTGCAGTATAGATTTCTTGATTTAAGAAGACCTGATTTACAAGCATTGCTTATTTTGAAAGACAAATATATTCAGTATATGCGAGAATATTTTCATAAGCATAATTTTATCGAAATACAGACACCTATTTTGGCAAATTCTTCTCCAGAGGGAGCTCGTGATTTTCTTATTCCCTCTCGTTTATATCCAGGGAAGTTCTACGCACTTCCTCAAGCGCCTCAACAATTTAAGCAACTTCTTATGGTTGGAGGTATCGACAGATATTTTCAAATAGCACCGTGTTTTCGAGATGAAGACCCTCGAATGGATAGACATTATGGAGAATTTTATCAATTGGATATGGAAATGAGTTTTGTGTCTCAAGAAGATATCTTTGCTCTTATGGAGCCTCTTATGAAGACGCTGACAGAAAAATTTTCACAAAAAACCATAGAAGGCCTTAATGAAGATGGAAGTTTTAGAAAGATTTCGTGGAGAGATGCTATGACTACCTATGGTATTGATAAGCCAGACTTGCGATTTGATATGAAGATACAACCCATTTGTGATCTTGTGAGGGATTGTTCCTTTTCTGTTTTTAGTAAGGCCATTCTTGATGGGGGAGTTGTCCATGCTATGAAAGTAGATGGTGGTGCGAAGCAATTGAGTCGCAAGGATATTGATGATCTGACAGAAGTTGCCAAGGGTAAAGGTGCTAAGGGATTGGCCTATATTTTTGTAAAAGAAGGAAACGATCTCCAATCCCCAATTATAAAATTTTTAGGTAATGATGTGGCGAGAAAAATTGTCGAGAGATTGGGTGCTCAAGCAGGAGATTGTATTTTTTTTGGAGCTGATACTTGGAAAACAGTATGCTTGAGTTTAGGTGCTGTTCGCAATGAATGTGCTACAAAATTAGGGCTTAAGGATAGTACAAAAGCAGTATGGTGTTGGATTGTTGATTTTCCTATGTATGATTATTCTGATATTGAGCCTGGAAGAATTGATTTTGGACACAATCCTTTTTCTATGCCACAGGGAGGTATGAAAGCTTTGGAAGAAAAAGACCCATTGGATATTTTGGCCTATCAATACGATCTTGTCCTTAATGGTTTCGAGGCTTCAAGTGGAGCTATAAGAAACCATAGTCCAGAGATAATGTATAAGGCTTTTGAAATTGCTGGGTATACAAAAGAAGAGGTCGATGCACGTTTTGGTGGCTTGATTAAAGCTTTTCAATACGGAGCACCTCCCCATGGAGGAAATGCACCTGGTATTGATCGTATTCTTATGGTTTTACAAGATCTTGATTCTATTCGTGATATCTATGCATTCCCCAAAGATGGAAAGGGTCGCGATCTTATGATGGATAGCCCTACCACTATTGAGACCAAACAACTTGATGACGTACATATACGATTGAAATAAAAAAGATGGTATACAAAAGATGAAAAATCTTTTTTCAAGTTACTATTTCTTTACAAAAATTATGTGGAGTTTATTTAAGAGAAAACAAAAATTACAGCAAGGTCAAGCTCGTTTACTCTACGGAACAGCTTTTTTTCTTGGTTTGTGTGGTTCTCTTATTATGTACACAGCATCGACGTATTTTTCTCATGTATGGGGTGATGAAAATGTTGGTTTTATATATACTTGTATATTTGCGAGTAATTTAATATTTCTTCTCTTTCTCCATTCCATTATTTTTTTCTTTGGAAAAACAACGACATTTTATCTCCTCCTTTTTGTACAAATTATTTGTATTTTTTTCCTATCTCTTTTGAATGTTTCATTTTTTGGAGCTTTCTTCCTTATGGTTTCCTCTTTGATACTTTCGCTTTTGTGGACGCTCCTTGATTCTCTTCTGGAGGATTTTTCCCTCGATGAATTCTCAGGAAGAATTCGAGGAACCTATCTTGCAAGTATGAACGCAGGACTTCTTTTTGGACCACTTCTTTCAGCTGTACTTATTGATTCCTACGGTTATTCTGGACTTTATTTCGTAGCACTTCTTTTTTTTGTAGCACTCTTTAGTGTTTCTCTTGGAGCTTTTTATGGCATCAATTATAAAATTCGAAATCATATATCACTTTCTACAATAGTTTCACAAATAAAAAAGTGTCCAAATATTTTGTATATTTATTGGATATCGTTTACTTTGGATTTTTTCTATGCCATTTTGGTTGTTTTTACGCCTATTTATTTTTTGCAACTTGGTCTTTCTTGGTCTGATATAGGAATTATACTTTCTCTTGCACTTATTCCTTTTGTTTTACTTCAATATCCTGTGGGTTACCTAGCAGATCGACACACGGGAGAGAAAGAACTTATTCTTCTTTCTTTTATCATTATCATAGTTGCTGTGGGGCTTATGCCTCAAATAGAAACAACGAGTATTTTCGTGTGGGCACTTATTTTGATTATGGGTCGTGTAGGAGCGGCTCTTTTGGAAGTTTTGAGAGATTCCTATTTTTATAAACAAATTGATGGTGATGATATTGGTTTGATACATTTTTTTAGAACTTCTCGTCCGATAGCTTATATAACAGCATCTTTGCTGGCAAGTTTCTTTCTTGTTTTTTTCCCTCTTTCTGAAATTTTTTGGTTAGTGGTTGTTTGTGTTATTATTGGGATATATCCAGTTTTTAGATTAAAGGATAGTAAATAAGTCTGCAAAGTGAATATGTATACGGTAAAAATTGAATTTTTTGAAGGACCGTTGGATGTTCTTTTGGGAATAATTGAGGCTCGAGAATTAGACATTTCCTTGGTAAGTCTTTCGGAGGTTGCTGATCAGTTTGTTTGTTATGTAGAATCTTCGCATACCATACCCCTTGAGCATTTGGCAGATTTTTTGGTAGTTGCCTCAAGACTTCTTCTTATTAAATCAAGAGCTCTTTTGCCTGTACTTGAAAATGAAGAAGAGGAAGAGGATATGAGCATTGACTTAGAGGCGCAAATAAAAGAGTATAAACGTTTTAAAGAAATAAGTGATATTTTGGGGAGACACTATGCGCTATCACAAACGCTTTTTCGAAGAGAGGCTTATTTGGCAGTTCCTTTGCCTGAGCCGTCTTCTTTTGAGTATACCTTTTCTTCTCAAGATATGGGTTTTTCATTTTCGCGTTTAGTCGAACAATTACCTGATCCAGAAGCGTTGAAAAAAAAGGTTATACGAAGAATTATTTCTTTGGAGGAAAAAATTGCATATTTTAAAAGAATTTTTTCTCAAAAAGAAAAGGGAACATTCGTTTCTCTTTTGGGAAACGATACTGACAATGAGAGTCTTTCGATTTCTTTTCTTGCGTTTTTGGAACTTGCTCGTATAAAAGTTATTCGTGTTCATCAAGAGGAGCATTTTGGAGAGATTATTTTTGAAAAAATAAAGACGTATGAGTCAACAAAATAGAGATCAATTAGCAAGTCAAATAGAAAGCATTCTTTTTGTACATGGAGATCCTTTGCAACTCAAAAAAATTTCAAAGTTTTTAGAATGTTCTCTTGAAGATATGGAAGATGCTATAGGCATACTTGAGGCACACTATGATTCTCCTTGTCGAGGTTTGGCACTCATGAGAAAAGATGATACAATAACACTTGTTACTCGATCTGAAAATGCTTCCATTGTAAGAAAATTTACAAACAAAGATATCAACGCTCAACTTTCCAATGCTCTCTTGGAAGTTATGTCTATTGTTGCATACCGTTGCCCTGTGACAAGGCAAGAAATAGAATATATACGAGGAGTGAACTGTGGATCAGCTTTGAGAAATCTTCTCATACGAGGCTTGATTGAAAAAGTACATCATTCAGAAGATAAAAGAGCATTTTTGTATAGACCAGCATCACTTTTTTTTGAAACAATAGGCATAACGAATATTACTCAACTTCCCCAATATGAAAAACTCTCCCGAGATTCCCGCTTGGTATCTACCGAAGATGAAGAAGCGAAGATTTGGAAATAGCATTTTTTTTGTTTTAGTAGGAGGTTCTTTTTTTATTCTTTTTTCTTTTTTATATACCAAATCTAGCTCTTTGGATTTTTTTTCACCTACTGTTTTGGGAGAAGAATACGAAAATGGATCAGTGGTCTCTTCTTTTGAACAAAAAATCCAGAGGAACTTTTTTCTTCAAGTAAAGAAATCATTGAGAAGAAAAACCAGAAGATCTTGTTCCATTTGGAATCCCTCTTCCTCGCATAAAAGATGATGTGAGGGATTTTATTTCTGTAAGTTCGCACGCTTCTCTTGTTATTGACGCCCAATCAGAAACACTCCTTCATTACAATGAAGGAAAAGAACGTCGTCCTATAGCATCTCTTACGAAGATGATGACCGCTCTTATGGTTATGGAAAGCGTAGAAGATTTAGATGAGATTGTTACTATAAAAAAAGAAATGCTTAATGTCGAGGGTACGGTCATAGGTTGTCCACGATCTGGCTATTGCACAGGCACACGACTTCAAATTGATGAGAAAATTCGTGTGAAAGATCTTCTCAAGGCGATGCTTATGAATAGTGCTAATGACTCCGCAACAGCTCTTGCTGTTCATATAGGAGGAACTATGGAAGATTTTGTCGATGATATGAATGAAAGAGCACAATCTTTGGGTTTTATGGATTCGAATTTTTGTACCCCATCTGGACTCGAAATAGACGGTAAAGAATGTTATTCAACTGCTTATGATATTGCTCGAATAGCTATAAGGGTTCTCGAATATCAAGAAATTTGGGAGATAATGAATCTTCCTCCTGGCACAACCATAACATCTGTAGATGGAAAATATACACACGAGTTGCTTAATACGAATGCACTCCTTGGTGATTACGATGGTCTTTTGGGCGCAAAAACAGGATTTACGCCAGATGCCGGTTATTGTGTTTTGGCAGTTGCTCAAAGACAAGGACACAATATTGTTGGTGTAGTACTTGACGACCCTTATCGATGGAGAACGATTCAAGATATGTTTACCTGGACATTTTCCTCTTATATATGGAAATAAGTCTCTAAGAAAAATTGTTTGATTTCTTTTTTTCTACATAGTATACTTTTATTATGGAAATAGCTCAAATACAACATATTCCTGAAGCAATGAATGTGTTTAAAGTTCTTGCTACGGGCGTATTAGCTTTTGTTTTAGCATTTTTTATCACACCTTTCTGGGCTCATTTTTTGTATCGTAAAAAAATAGGGATAAAAATAAAAAAGAATTCTGTGCAAGGAGAGAAATTGACGTATGTAAGTGCTCTTCATAAAAACAAGGAAGGTACTCCTACTATGGGAGGGGTTATTATATGGCTTTCGGTTCTTCTTTTGGCTTTTGCCTCCCATTTTATTTTTCCATGGTTTGCTTGTTTGGTAGAGACTGATTTTATAGCACGTTTGGATTTTTTGAGTCGTTCTCAAGTCTGGCTCCCTCTTTTTGCTTTGGGAGCAGGAGGTGTTTTGGGGCTTTTGGATGATTATATGAGCGTGAAGGGTATAGGAAAAAATAAAGGAGGAGGTATGAGATTTTTGATGCGCTTTTATTGGCTTTTTATCATAGCTGGTGCGGGTGCTTGGTGGTTTTATGACAAACTTGGTTGGGATGAAATTCATATTCCCGCAGTGGGAGACTTTTCTATAGGACTCTGGTATATTCCTCTTTTTATTTTTGTTATTTTGTTTACAGCTATATCTTCTAATGAAACAGATGGTTTGGATGGACTTAACGCGGGAGTACTTCTTATGGCTTTTTCTGCTTTTGCTGCTATTGCTTATGCTCAGAATAAAATGGATCTTGCGGCCTTTTGCTCCGCTGTTTCGGGCGCACTTCTGGCATTTCTTTGGTTTAATGTCTATCCAGCAAGATTTTTTATGGGAGATACGGGCGCTATGGCACTAGGAACAACACTGGGGACTGTAGCACTTCTTACCGATTCCGTTATCGTTCTTTTTATCATTGTTTTTATCTATGTTCTTGAATCGGGGAGTGTCGTGATACAGCTTTTCTCGAAACGTTTTTTTAAGAGAAAGGTATTTCTTTCTGCTCCCATACACCATCATTTCGAAGCTCTTGGTTGGCCTGAGCCAAAAGTTACGATGCGTGTATGGATATTTACTATGCTCACAGCGGTTATCGGAGTAATTGTTGCTATCTTGGGAGGTGGATGATCGTGCTAATATTTGACAAGAGATGATTTTTTCTTTATATTTCATAGTACGGAGTTAAAAACTCAATTTTTGTTTTGGGGCTGTATGATTCGACGGAATGTTCTTTATCAAGAAAGCGAACTGATCTATCGTGATTATATCAAAAAACTATTCACGAAACTATACGTGCAAACGTATTCAACAAGGCAAAAGAAGCTATTGCGAAAGCATTTAGTCCTTCCTACGCCATCGCTTTGGCCTAATATCCTTAGCCATCAAATCAAATGAGTGCTTCATAGTTTGAATTTGGTGTTATATAATGAAGCTAGTTTTTCTTTTTCCCATGAAGAAAATACGAAATATATTGGGATGGCGAAGCGTTATTTTCTGTTTTTCTTTTAAGACGCGGATGTCATTATACAAGTTTCGTTATTGCGCGAATTCTTGCTAAGAAAAACTGCGTTCGGAGAATTCTTGATAGGTGCGTTACCGGACATGGGTTCAATCCCATCAGCTCCACTGAAGTAAAGGTGTCTCAATAAGTATACTAATAAAATTTCTTATGTTTTGTTTCAAAACATAAGAAAGCCATTTTCATGAGAAGACGATTTCGAAGGCCAAAAAAATTTAAACTTGTTGTACCAAGATATCGATCCAATGAACAAATCAAGGTGCCAAGTGTTTTTATTATCGATGCCGATAATAATCAAGTGGGAGAAATGGATATTCGTGAAGCTTTGGCTATGGCAAAAGAAGCGGAGCTTGATCTTGTAGAGGTCGCTCCCAAAGCAAATCCTCCTGTTTGTCGTATTTTAGATTTTGGAAAATTTCAGTACCAACAAGCCAAGAAAGAACAACAACAGAAGACGCATCAGAAAAAAACAGGAACAAAAGGTTTGAGAATAGGTTTTCGAACGGATACACACGATCTTTCTTTCAAAAAGAAGCAAACAGAAAAATTTATCGAGAAAGGATATAAGGTAAAAATAGAAATTCGATTGCGTGGAAGAGAAAAGGCTCATCAAGATATGGCAAGAGAAAATTTACAATCTTTTGTTTCTTCACTTGACATTCCGCACAAAATAGAAGAAGATATCAAAAGGTTTCCTGGTGGATTTCATGTTGTAGTCGCAGGAGAAGAATAATTGAAATATTATATGAAGCAAAAAACAAGAAAAGCTGTTTCTAAAAAATTTACTATAACGAAAACGGGAAAGGTATTTCGTCGTTATACGAAGCAAAATCATGGAAATAGCAAAGAAACGGGATCATTTAGAAGAAAAAAACGACGAGACATAGAGTTGAATAAAACAGATAGCGCTAATGTTTTACGTGCACTGCCCAACGCTTAAAAGAATAATTGATCCAAAAAATTGAGTATGAGTCGAGTGAAGCGCGGAGTTTCCGCATCTAAAAGAAGAAAAAATGTATTGAAACTAACAAAAGGTTTCAAGTGGAGGAGAAAATCTCACTATAGAGCAGCCAAAGAAGCTCTTCTTAAGGCTGGAAAATATGCACATAGAGATCGTAGAGCCAAAAAACGAGTTATGCGACGTTTATGGATTACTCGTCTTAACATCGCACTTAGAGGAGAAGGAGTGAAGTATAGCGAATTCATTCGTCTTCAAAAGAAAGTAGGGAACAAACTTGATCGGAAAGTTCTTTCTGAACTTGTGGTAAAAGAACCCGCAGTATTTTCATCTCTTGTTTCGCAAATAAAAGGGTAGGTTTTTTTTAAAGAAAGATCGATACTAAAAAACGAATGTCTTATTTTATAGGGAGCATTCGTTTTTAGTATATGGAGGATAGGGAAAAATTTTTATTTCTTATCCACGTCTTCTAATTTCACAAGGATTTCTTTCCAAAGACGTTTGAAAGCTCCAAAAGGAAGCCAGATCCAGAGAGTTTTCTTGAGGAGTTTTTCAAAAAATTGATTCATATATATTAGGAGAAAAGAAATAAAAAGAATATATATAGAATAAACTTTTTTGTAAAAGAATGCAATGTTTTTTTTGTAAAACATATATTTTTTTGATATACTTATAGAGTGCATTAATAATCTATGTAATTGAGTATGAAAAAAGAAGAAAAAGGTTTGTTATTATTTGTTATAAGTATTCTTTTTATTCTTACTGCAGGTGCTGTTGTTTTTTTCACCATGAATTCTTATACATTTGAACCTTCTCCCTATACATTAGAAACTCCTTATTATCCAGAGTCAGATTCTTGTCAGATGCTTTCCTGTCATGGAACTGATGTGCAATGTGGGATACAAAAAGGTCATTTACAATGCGATATGATGTATCAGATAGGAGATAGTTGTCGACAGTATGCTCGTTGTCAGACAATCGAAGGCGAATGTACGCTTATAAAAGAAGATTTTTTCGATACCTGTGTTTCTTGTGTAGAAAAATGTCAAGAAACATCTGCTAACTCCGACGATCCCTCAGAAGTTTTTTTGTGTGAAAATTCTTGTTTAGAGGGAAGTTATGACAGAAAGTTATTGAAGATATGTCCAGATGAGAAAATTGAAAATGCTATGCCAGGAAGTTTTGACGATGCACTCGCCGTTCCTCAAGAAGAAGGGGGATTTCCTCTTCCGAGAGAATATTTTATCCTAAATGGAGAAAGACGAGAAATTGAAGAATTTGATACAGTGTGGGTAGAAGAAAATTGTTCTGTGGGGGAGCAAATAGTTTGGTAAAAAGAGAGTATTAGAGAAAGGGGGTTATTTTAGAAATGTTTTTTTATTTACAAAAAGAGCTAGATGTCTCATTCTTAGAGAATATTTTCTTTTGAAATAATTTTTTTGTACCGAAATTTTTTATGACAATATCTTTGCGAACGATACTTTCTTATTATTGGAGACATATAAAAAATTACCCCATAGTAGGGATACTTCTTTTTATTTCGTATATATCTGCAGGAATTATTGCCAACACGCTGTCCCCACTTATTTATAAAAATATTATCGATATTATTTCTTTGGGAGAAATACGTCAGGAGATGGTACAGGATGTTTTTTTCTGGGTGTGGATATTGGGAGGAGCAATTATTGCCTATAATATTCTTTATCGACTTGGAGACTATGTTTCTATTCTTTTTGAAAGTAATATTCTTAGGGATTTAGCCAATGATGCTTTTGAGCGACTTCATCGACATTCGTACTTCTTTTTTACGAATAATTTTTCAGGATCATTGGTATCTAAATCGAAGCGTTTTGTTTGGTCTTTTTCTTCTATTTTTAATAATGTGTTGTGGCATATCATTTTACGTTTTGTGGAGCTTCTTGGTGCTATTATTGTTCTTTTTCTCAATGTGCCTCTTATCGCATGGATGTATGTTTTGTGGATTATTGTTTTTATCGGAATTTCTCTTTGGTTTGCTCGTATAAAAATGCCTTATGATACCAAAGAAGCGAATATGGATTCTCAAGTGACTGGGAGACAAGCAGATACGATAACGAATGCCCTTACTATCAAAATGTTTGGTTCAAGAGGAGGAGAACAGGTATCGTTTCAGGAAATAACTCAGCTACAAGAAAAAACACGAAGAAGCGCTTGGCTTATGCGTAATTACCAAGTTGCTCTTCAGGGTTTTCTATTTATTATTTTGGAATTTGGCGCTATGTATTTTGTGGCACAGTTATGGAGTGAAGGTCGTGCTACCGTAGGAACAGTTGTTTTGGTACAAATATATATATTCGGAACGTTTAATGCTGTTTGGGGTTTTGGAAGAGCTTTAATGGATATTGAGAAATCATTGGCAGATGCCAAAGAAATGGTGGAGATTTTCGAAACGGATATCTCGGTTAAAGACCCTATTTCTCCAGAAAAGTGTCTTATTTCTAGGGGAGAAGTGCTTTTTGATACTGTTTCGTTTGTGTATGAAGACAAGGGAAGTAAGGTGTTGGAAAATTTTCACCTTCATATACTCCCAGGAGAAAAAATTGGTATTATGGGACACAGTGGAGCAGGAAAAACAACGATTACGAAAATCCTTCTTCGTTTTATCGATATACAAGAAGGAAGTGTTCGAATCGATAATCAAGATATTAGAAATATTACCCAAGATGATCTTCGTCGAAAGATTGCCTATGTTCCTCAGGAACCTTTGCTTTTTCATCGATCTATAAAAGAAAATATTGCTTATGGAAAACCAGAGGCAACAGATGAAGAAATACAAGAAGTTGCAAAGCGTGCCAGAGCACATAAATTTATACAAAAACTTCCTCAAGGATATGATACTCTGGTCGGTGAACGAGGAGTTAAATTATCAGGAGGAGAGCGTCAGCGCATTGCTATTGCTCGTGCTATGCTCAAAAATGCACCACTTCTTATTCTCGATGAGGCAACAAGTTCTTTAGATAGTGTGAGTGAAAAGTATATCCAAGAGGCGCTTCATAATCTTATGGAGAATCGAACAACTATTGTTATTGCCCATCGATTGAGTACCATTCAAAAGATGGATCGCATTTTGGTTGTAGAAAATGGGAAGATTATTGAAGAAGGAGATCATACAACACTTATGGATGCAAATGGAGTTTATGCTCTTTTTTGGAATCAGCAGGTTGGTGGCTTTATTAGAGAGTAGTATTTTTGGTGCAAAGTAGAGGAAATAATAAAAAAAGGTAATTAAAGGTGTTGCGAAAGAGTATTTTTATGCTACTATAGAATATATGACAAAAGAAGAAAAAAAGCGCGCCATCGAAGATATATTCGATCGAAAAACTATTGTAGAAATACTTCCTTCCAAAGAAGCTTTTATTGAACGTCTTAGTGGAGATGAAAAAATGCTTTTTTTTATTGGATTTGATGCTACATCTCCCACACTTCATCTTTCTCATGCAAAAAACATTATGCTTTTGGAGAAATTTCGTCTTCTTGGGCATAAAGTCGTTTTGCTTTTTGGTGATTTTACCGCTATGATCGGTGATCCCACAGGAGAGTCTTTGAAGCGAAAGCAACTTAGTCGAGAAGAAGTAGCGGAAAATGTTGAAAAGTGGAAAAAACAAATACGTCCTTTAATGGATTTTGATGCCAAAGAGAATCCCCCACAGATACGATATAATAGCGAGTGGCTTGCTCCTCTTACTTTTCAAGAGATTATTCAATTAGCATCTCATTTTACTGTAGGGCAAATGCTAGAGAGAGATATGTTTGAAAAGCGTATGAAAAAGGGTGATCCTGTGTATCTTCATGAATTTTTTTATCCCCTTATGCAAGGGTATGATAGTGTAGTGCTTGAAGCTGATGTTGAACTTTGTGGAACAGATCAAACCTTTAATGCCCTTTCAGGAAGGACGCTAAGAAAAAAATTACAAAATAAAGAAAAATTTGTTGTCACCGTTACCCTTATGGAAGATCCCGAAACGGGAGAATTAATGTCAAAAAGCAAGGGAACAGGAGTTTTTCTTGATACAGATGCTCGAAATATGTTTGGTCAGGTAATGTCTTTGGGAGATGGTATGATAGAGCCACTTCTTAGGCATTGCACTCGTCTTTCTCTTGATGATATTGATGATGTTCTTATAAAAAACAAAAATCCTCGTGATACAAAATTACAAGTAGCACAAGAAATAGTATCCATATTTTATGGAAAAGATGAAGCTGAAAAAGAGAAGAAATATTTCATCGAAACGTTTTCAAATAAAAATATTGATCTCGATTCTCTTGAGAGTACGGAAGTTTCTTCGGGAGAAACTTTTCTTGATGTTTTGGTGCGAGAAAAACTTGCCGAAAGCAAAGGAGATGCACGAAGAAAAATTATACAAGGAGGTGTTTCTTTGGAAGGAGAAAAGTTACTCGACCCAGAACAATCATTTACAGAAGAAATGAATAATACTACTCTTCGTGTGGGGAAAAAACATTTCAAAAAAATAGTTTTTAGAAAATAAGCAGGAAGAAAATAGAGAATGTATGGAAAATATTGCAAAAAATATCGAAAAAGATCTCGACGAAGTTCGTTCTCTGGAAGATCTTGAACGTGTTCGCATTACGTATCTTGGAAGGAAATCTTTTCTTTCTGAAAACTTACGTTTATTAGGAAAGATGACACCCGAAGAGAGAAAAGAACAAGGACCAAAGCTCCAAGCTATTAAAGAACATATAACGCGAACTCTTGATGAGAAAAAATATGCTCTTGAACAAACTTCTTTTGATTGGAAAAAAGACGCACTTGATATAAGTCTTCCCGGTAAAAAATCTCCTATTGGACATTTTCATCCGATAACACAAACGATTCGTGAAATTGAAGATATTTTTATTTCTATGGGATTTGATATCGCCGATGGACCGGAGATAGAAAATGAATTTTACAATTTTGATGCCCTAAATTTTCCCAAGAATCATCCAGCTCGTGATATGCAAGATGCGTATTGGCTTTCTGAAAAAAATGAAAAAGGAGAGAAACTTCTTCCTAGAACGCATACCTCGTCTGTACAAGTTCGTTATATGCAGGAAAACACCCCTCCGTTTCGGATTATCATTCCAGGAAAAATTTTTCGTCATGAGCCGACAGATGCTTCTCATGAACACACGTTCCATCAATTCGAAGCTCTTGTCGTAGGAGATGATGTGAATGTGGCACATTTTAAATACATTGCTCAAGAATTTTTTTCTTCTTTTTTTGATACAGCCATAGAAATTCGTTTGCGTCCAAGTTTCTTCCCCTTCACTGAACCAAGTTTCGAATTTGATATTAGTTGTGCGGTATGTGAGGGGAAGGGATGTAGTGTATGTAAGCGTACGGGATGGATTGAAGTGGGGGGTGCTGGTATGGTGAATCAAGAAGTTTTTGTCTTAGCTGGGTATAAAGAGAATTTTTATAGAGGATTTGCATGGGGTTTTGGTGTTGAGCGATTGGCTATGATGAAATATAAGATTGATGATATACGATTATTCCATTCGGGTGATCTGCGATTTATACGACAATTTTAATATATTTTTTTAAAAGAAGCCTTCTATGAAATATTGTGTATCTTGGCTTAATGAATTAGCACATACTCACCTTAGCGCAGAAGAAATGGCAGAGCTTTTTACTAGGCATAGTTTTGAGGTAGATGGAATAGAGAAAATAAAGAGCGCTCCCTCTGGTGTAGTTGTGGGAAAGATTCTTGATATTTCTCTACATCCCAATGCTGATAAACTTCAATGTACAAAAGTAACGATTGACCCACAAGAAAAAGAAATACTTACTATTGTCTGTGGAGCAAAAAATATTACAGTGGGTGATATTGTTCCTGTGGCAACAGTGGGAACGAAGCTTGAAGAAGATTGTCTTATTACGAAGTCAACTATTCGAGGAGAATTGTCAGAAGGGATGTTGTGTGCCGAAGACGAACTTGGTTTGGGAAAAGATCATAGTGGTATACTTCAACTTGATAAAGAGATACCGATAGGCACGTCTCTTGTGGAAGTATTTGGACAAGGAGATGAAGTAATCGAATTAGATATTCTTGCCAGTCGTGGACGAGACGCACTTTCTCATATCGGGATTGCACGAGAACTTTCGGCTATTACGGGAGGGGAGAATTTGGGAGAAAATCGAGGAGAAAATACACCACCTTCTCTTTCTGGTGAAAAGGAAAATAAAGAAAGTGAAAAAATACACATAAACATAGAAAGTAAAAAACTTTCTAAGCGATATATGGGGGTGCTTTTGAAATCTGTCAATAATACTGCTCAGACACCTGATTGGATGATGCGAAGACTTCGTGCTTGTGGCGTACACTCTATTAATATTGCAACAGATATTACCAATTACGTTATGCTTGAGACGGGACAACCACTTCATGCTTTTGATGCGAAAAAAATAGGCGACGTATCCCAAAAAATTTCTCTCCAGATACGAAAGGGGAGAAAGGGAGAAAGACTTTCACTTCTAGATGGAAAAGAAGTTGAAGTTAATGAAAATGATATTGTTATTGCCAATGATCAAGAAGTACTTGCTCTGGCTGGAGTTATGGGTGGCAAAACGAGTGGCACGAGTAAAGAAACATCGAGTGTTTTTTTAGAAAGTGCATGGTTTGATCCTATTTCTATTCGCAAAACAAGAATGCGACATAAGATAATCACAGAGAGCTCGTATCGATTTGAGCGCGATATAGATCCTGAGGGCGTGAGTTTAGCAGTGGCGCGAGCCATCGAACTTTTTAAAAAGTATGCTGGAGCACATATTGAAGAAGAAAAAGATCTCTACCTTGAAAAAGAAAAGTCAGTAGCGGTGATTCTTCCTTATTATGAAATACAAAGTCTTTTGGGCGTGAGTATTCCTTTGGAAAAAGTTGTATCTATTTTGAAACTCCTTTCGTTTAAAGTTCGTCAAGATGGGGAGATACTCTCTGTGTATGTCCCGAGTTTTCGTAAAGATATTCGCACGTTTCAATATATTATAGAGGAGGTAGGACGTTTGTATGGCTATGATCATATACAACCACAAGCTTTAATAACACCACTGCGAGCATCTCGAGAAAACAGCTCTCATAAAATAGTTCGTCTTATGGGGAATGCTCTTACGGGATGTGGCTTTGATGAGATTATGACGTATTCTTTTTATGGAGATGAAACGGTAAAACTTTTTGGTCTTGAAAAAGAAAGTCATTTTACACTTCTTAATCCACTAAGTCCTGATCAAAAATATTTTCGGTCAAAAATACTCCCTAATATGCTCAAAGCAGTACCTGCAAATATCAAAAGATTTGAGAATATAAATATTTTCGAAATAGGAAAGGTGTATGAGCGAGAAGATGATGGAAGTGTGAAGGAATATCAACGTTTGGGTATAATCTCTTCTCAGGCAAAAAAAGAAAAAAAAGGAGAAACGTTATTGAGACTTAAAGGGACTATTGAGAGCATACTCTTCTCACTTTTTGGACAGTATCCTGATGTTTCTCCTATTGAATTTGAGAAAGGATTGGAGTATTTTCATAGATCACAAAGTATGGATGTTTCTCTTGATGGTGTTTTGATAGGATTTGTGGGAACCTTGCATCCTTCTATAACAAAAAAAATGAAACTCCCTGAGCAAACAGCGGTAGCTTCTTTGGACAGAGATGCTTTGGCATTTCTCTTTGAGAGAGAATCTCGCTATTATACCCCGCTTGAACGATTTCCTTCAGTATTTCGAGACATTTCTATGAAAGTTCCGTATGAGATTACAGCCAAAGAAGTTGAAGATGCTATCAGAGAGATAATTGATAAAGAGCATCTCCAATCACTGGAACTTTTTGATGTTTTTGAAAAAGAAGAAGAAAAAAACTTTGCCTATCATTTGGAATTTAACTCAAGGCAGAGGACGCTTACAGGAAAAGAAATTGATGATAGTATGGAGAGGGTCTTCGAGAAACTAGATTCGTTGGGGATAGAAATACGAAAATAACACAAAAAAATGTTTTTTGAAAAAAATGAAAAGAGTTATACTCAGGAGAACATTGACAAAATTATATAAATGTGATATATTCCAAAGGATTTTTGTGGAAAGATATATCAAAACAAGTTCTGTGATCGCTTTTTTTTAGAAATAAAAGAAAGAGGAAAGTCCGGACATTCAGTTATTATGTATATAATAACAAAAGTAGCGGGTAATGCCCGTCTGTCGCAAGACACGAGGTGCGAGCAGAGACGTCTTGTTTTGCAAAAAACAAGACATCCTATCTTGTATAGGATGAGCTCTCTATGTAAATAGAGAGGTGAAACGGCTAAATCCTTACTCGAATGCAAGACCGTGTTCCACACTTTCTTTGTAATGAAAAATTTATTACAAAGAAAGTGTGGAAAGAGTCGCTTCTTCCTTTGGGAAGAGATCGTATTGGCAACAATACGGCAAGATAAATGATCACTATGTTTACTATTTTAGGATGTTGAACAGAAACAGAATCCGGCTTATGCACTTGTTTTGATATATATTTCCATATGAAATAGCGAGGATATGTGCTTTTGATTCGATGATAAAAATCTATGAAACGATCAGAACTTTTTTTTAGTGGTATCCAGGTTCCAGTTGATTTTTTTATGATGATTTTGGCTGCAACTACAGCCTATTGGATTCGAAATATACCCGAAGCCCTTCTTTTTAATAATCGCTTATACGAATTTTCTTACGGAGATTATATCAAAGTGATGCTTATTATCATACCTTTTCTTCTTGTTATATTTGCTTTTGAGGGTTTGTATAATATCCGAACAACGAGAAAATTTTGGAGAGAAGCATGGCGTGTTTTCCGTGCTTTGAGTATTGGTTTAGTTATCATTATCGTTGTCATATTTTTGCAAAATGAATGGTTTGCTTCACGATTTATCATTCTCGCTTCGTGGATTTTTGCAACTTTGTATGTTGTTCTCGGGAGGTCATTCCTTCTTTTTGCTCAGCGTTGGCTTTTGATTACAAAAGGAATTGGTGTTCATCGCGTTCTTCTTATAAACGGAAGTAAAAAAACAAAGTTTTTTCATCGTTTTTTACAAAAGATGCCCAAGCTTGGATATAAAGTAGTTGACATTACTCAGATGATAGACTTGCAGAAGATAAAGGAGATACGAAAGCATAAAGGTGTTGATGAGATCATTCTTTGTGATCCAAGTGCTCCTGATGATCTCCAAGAGAAACTTATTGACTATTGTTCTATCCACAATATTGCCTATAGCTACATTCCAACAAGTATGCAGGCTTCAAAAATTCAAATACGCACACTTGGGGGAGAGCCTCTTTTTGAAGTTGCTCACACACCATTAGATGGTTGGGGAAAAATTCTCAAGAGGTCATTTGATATAGCAGGATCGTTAGGACTTATTTTTATAACCGCTCCTATAATGTTTTTCATAGCGATTCTTATAAAATGGGAAGATCCTAGTGGTCCAATAATTTTCAAAAACGAACGAATCGGTGCTGATGGAAAGAAATTTTTTCTGTATAAATTTCGTTATATGAAATGGAAATATAGTACATCAAGAGAAAACCCTGATTACAAAGAAGCACTTGCTTTTGAGAAAAAACTTATCGAGGAGAGAAATACAAGAAAAGGGCCTATTTACAAAATAAAAGATGATCCTCGAAAAACTTCTATTGGAAAACGTATTGAGAAGTATTCTCTTGATGAACTCCCTCAGTTTTTTAATGTTTTACGAGGAGATATGAGTTTGGTTGGCCCACGTCCCCATCAAGAGCGTGAGGTTGAAAAATATCGAGAATACCATCGTCGTCTCCTTACGATAAAACCAGGAATAACGGGAATGGCTCAAGTTTCTGGTCGAAGTGATTTGGACTTTGAAGATGAATATCGATTTGATCTTTTTTATATTGAAAACTGGTCGTTGCCTCTTGATATCACTCTTTGTTTTAAAACAGTAGGAGTTTTGGCGGGTAAAAGGAAAAATCATTCTTAAATGTATACCTATGTTTATCTTTCGTTGGTTTTCTCTGGCATTTCTTTTCTTTATTATTTCTCAATATGTTCCTGGTATTGATGTAGCAAGTTTTTATGTTGCTCTTGTTTTGGCTTTTTTTTGGGGAATTATCAATGTCACCCTCAAACCCATACTTATCTTTCTTACCCTTCCTATAACTATTTTGACACTTGGACTTTTTACCTTTGTCATTAACGGATTTCTTTTTTGGTTCCTTTCTACGTTTATAAAGGGTTTTTATGTAGAAAGCTTTTTCTCTGCTTTTTTGGGAGCGCTTTTGCTTTCTCTAGGAAGTGCTATTATTAATTACTTTCTGAAGAAATCTCAAGAGGATACGTATAAAAGTAAAGATCGAAAAGATTTTTTGAGATAAGGTGTTCGTTTTTTTGGTAATATACAAAGAGTATGTCTACATTAGTTCTTGATATTGAAACAGTGGGAGAGTCTTTTGATGCTATGGATACTTCTACACAGGAAGTTATGACACGATGGATTGATCGTGATACCAGTGATAAACAAGAAAAAGAAGAGCTTCTTCGTTATCTCAAAGAGGGTATGGGGTTTTCTCCTCTTACAGGAGAAATTGTCGCTATAGGAGTTTTAGATGTAGAGCGAAAAAAATCTGTTGTTTATTTTCAAGCACCAGGAGAAACGTATGGAGAATTTGAAGAAAATGGCGTTACCTATAAACAAATGAATGAACCAGAAATGCTTTTGCATTTTTGGAAAGGCGTTGATCAGTATTCGGAGCTCGTTACGTTTAATGGTCGAGCGTTCGATGTTCCTTTTTTGATGATTCGAAGCGCTCTTCACAAAATTCGTCCCAGTAAAAACTTTCTTTCCAATCGGTACAGGGGATTACAGGTTAATACTGCCAAGCATATAGATCTTCAGGAAGAATTAACTTTTTATGGTGCTATGAGGCGTCGAGGATCTCTTCATCTGTGGTGTAGAGCTTTTGGTATCAAGAGCCCGAAAGTCGAGGGTGTTTCTGGTGATGATGTTGCAAGACTTTTTGCTGAGAAAAAATACAAGGATATTGCCAGGTATAATGTGAGGGATATAGAGGCAACGAGAGATCTTTATATGTATTGGAATGATTATTTACGATTTGATCGATAGAAAAAACTTTATGAATATGAATGTTGAATTTATTAAGGGTATTATTGGGACAGATCCCATCATAACGGATACAAAACCACAGATTGTTTTTATTGGACGTTCTAATGTAGGAAAATCGAGTGTTATTAATACTCTTGTGGGAGAAAAAATAGCGCGCTCAAGTTCTACTCCAGGGAAAACGCGAGAAATAAATTTTTTCCTTGTTAAAAAGAAAAAATATCTTGTAGATCTTCCTGGATATGGGTATGCGAAAGTTTCTGAAAAGCATAGAGAGAAATTAAAAAAACATATCCTTTGGTATATGTTTGAATCAGGAGCGCCTATACATCGTATTATTCTTATCGTAGATACTCGAGTAGGGATTACTGCCTTTGATGAAGAAATTTTACGAGCTTTATTTGATCACGAGATTCCTGTTACGCTTGTTGCCAATAAAATTGATAAACTTACCCAAAAAGAAATGCACCTCGCTCGAACTCGTTTTGAAAAACAAGGCTTAAAAAAAGAAGATATTATTTGGATGAGTGCAAAAACAGGAAAGGGAAAAGGTGATTTACGACTATTTCTTGAGATGGAATTTGGAAAAGAAAAAAAGCTTTCGTAAAAGCTTTTCAAATTTCCAAACGTCGGAGAAGTTCTTTTTTCTTTTCAAGAACTTTCTTCCTAAATTTCTTTTGGCGATCTCCCTTGAGGCGCATTCTTGGCGGGTTGAGAGATCTTTTGAATTCTTGGAGAGCCCTTTTGTCTCCCAATCGAACTTTTTTTATGAGCTCCTCAAGTTCGATATTTTTTGAGGTGTCTCCAAAGAGCTCTTTTCTTAAGGAATAATAGTCTTTGAGGAAAATATCCCACTTTTCTTGGTTTCCCATACAATACTCCTTGAGCATCGTCGGTAATTTATAATTTTAGCATATTTTAGGGGAAATGTCCAGTATTGTACAGTATAATTTGTATAAAACTTTATTTCTATAGAGTAAATGGGGAATTCTTCATATTTTTCTTTTTGCAGAGTAAAAGAAAAACCCTTGGTCGCTACGTGGTAGCTTCCAAGGGCTTGGATGTGTCCAAAGGAGTTCCAGTGGACGGGAAAGGGGCTAGAGCATTACACCGGGGCAGATGATTTGGATTCCAGGGAACCAACAAGAACCACCCCTGTTGTCAAGTCTCCCGCCGCAGATGCTCCAGTAACGGTCATCGGAGTCCCAGCTGACACTCATGATGAAGACTTTACCGTTTTTTTCTTTTACGTAGAAGATATTCGCGTAGCCGTTGTTGAGGAGTAAACCCAACTTGCCGTTGGGTTGTGCTTCGATCAGGCTTGCGATGTCTTCCATTGTGGACAGGCGCGTCTCCGCCGGCAACTCCTTGTAGATGTCTTTATCGTAGGCTCTTTCCTTGAGGATTAAGACCACATAGGGACGTTCGGGAGCTGAATTTACCGTCTGCCTGGCAGAGAGGTCGAGGCGGTCTGCGAACGAGTTGTCGACGTAAAGGCCAGTGCGGGTCTGGTAGAACGCCGAAGCATTGAAGTGCTCTGTTCGCGCTGGGACGATCGCTTGAGCAATAGGTTTGAGAAGCGAAGTTTCTGAAAGTATCTGGTTACTTGTTGTCATCTCATACTCTCTTTCTTTGTCAAAGAAAATCTTCTATTGCCGAGGACTGAGGCAGTCGCACGTCTTTGCTTGCGACTTATCATTAAATCTTTTTTTGACTCTGTGTCAATGTCTTTATTGAAAAAAATTGAGAGTCTTTGAAAAAACAGAGGCGTGGCGCGATGTAGGGTGCTCTAGATAAATCGGAGGGTATCTGGGGAGAAGAGGAGAAGAAATCCTAATATGAGCATAAGTATTCCTCCGATGAGATTAGTAAAGGTTGAATATTTTGCTGTCATTCCTATTTTGTCCATACTCCAAATAGCTATAGCAAAAACTATAAGGTCGTCAATCATATAGGTGAGGAGATAGAGAAGCATCATAGATTGTTGCTCAAGAAAAGAAAGATTATTCATTTCTAATATTTTCGTAAATGCTTGAGGTATTCCTATAGAACAAGCAAATTCTATAATACTAATACTGAGAGCGAGGAAGAGAATAGCAAGAATAACAGCGGGATTGAGGGGGGAAGAGGCGATTTTTTTGATCTGACGTATAATTTTTTCCCGTCTAGATGATGTCGTGACCGAACATGTTCCTTTTGCCTGAGACCATTCGTATAAGAAAAATGCTCCACCCAAAACAGCTATAATACCTACAATAGGCGTGACGATGGAATCGAGATCGATAAAATTCCACGTAGTAAACCAAATATTGAGAATAAGTGCGTAAATAATCGCTTGGGAAAGAATGAAAAGTCCTGCCAAAAAAAACATACGCTTTCTCGATCGTGTCTGGGCAAGTATGAGAAGAAAGGTGACAAGTACCCAAAGGGCACACGGATTAAAGCCATCGATGAAACCAAGTGTAAGGGAAAGGAGGGGAAGTGAATATGTACTTACATCAAAGGTTCCTATAAAAGGAAGAGAGACATTTAATGGTTTTGCTGTTGTTGCAAAAGAAGGCATCTCGCAGATCCCAGCTTCATTTTCTTGGCAAAAAGCATTGGTTAATTGACCTTGTTGCGTTCCTCCTTGTTGAATGATTTCTTCTGGAGAGAGTGTTCCTATTTCCTTATTCTCCAGAGCGATTGATTCTATAAGTTTCCCTGTTGTTTTAGCGCTATCAAATCCCGAAAAAGCCGTATTTCCTACGATGATAATGGGTGTGGCAAGGGGAAAGCCTTCTAATGTGGCAATTTCTTTCCACCATGATGCATAGGGTTCGGTATGAATGTCTAGATATTGAGATTGTATAAAAGAGTATTGAGATTCTAGGGAGGTGAGAAATTCTTTTGCATCTTGGCAGTGTCTACAGTCTTCTCTTGCAAAGACGTATACGATAACGGAATCGTTTTTCGAAGAAGAGACAACTTCATCAGAAGCAAGTAGAGGAGAAAAGGGCAAAAAAATAAAGAAGAGGCATTGAAAAAAGAGAAAATGTGAAAAATATTTCATAGAAAAGGAGGGATAAAATTATTGAATAAGAAAAAGTTTATTGAAAATGGAATAGGGAGAAAGGTGTGGGAAAGCAAGTGATCCCGTTAGTGTACGATCGGTAAGTCGAGATCCAGAAAATTCTACAACAAGTCCTTCATTATCAGGTATGGTACCGTAGGTGTCAAGGGAGTCTTTTTCAACCAAAAAGAAAACTCTTTCAAAATGAGAAAAATCTGCACGATTGAAATCTTCGGCGTTAAAGAAATAGGCGGAAGAAATACCCTCCATTTGGAGTATACTTGGAATCATAACAAAACCATTTCCTGTTACATTTTTTTCTACGAGAATAATATCTTTTTGTGTAAAATTTTGAGAAAAGGCTCTAGTTTGTTGGAGAAGGGAAGAATCTTGAGAAATAGAGAAAAAAGAAAATAGAGGAATGTTTTGAGAGAGAAAAAAGAGCTGAAAGAATGCCATAAAGAAATATTCTTTGACTTTTTTTCGACGTTTGAATGAAGAGAAAGAATGTATAAGCCAAGATGAGAATAAGAGCGGGAAGAACACTAAAAAGAAACCTTCTCAACATCCAAGGGTGATCAGGTGAGATGAAAGGGATAAGGAGATAGAGAAAGCCTGGCGACAATATGCTAAGAAAAGAAAAAATGAGCTCTTTTCGTTTGGGTATATTTTTTAGAAAAAATAAAAGTATGCAAGAGAAAAATCCCAAGAGAGCTAGAATGCCTATGCCATGGGAAAAGAATTTTCCATAAACCTAAAAGAGAAAGAGAAATAGTTGCTTCTTGAGAGGGAAGGGATTCTATAATCCCAAGTGTCTCCAAAAAGGCTTTTGCTACCGTTGAGTAGAAGGGAATATTGTGTAAAACAGCAAGGAAGAAAAAGAAAAAGAGTAGGAGAGAAGGTAAAAAAAATCGAACCAATATTTTTTCTCGAAGAAATTGTTTTGCCAAAGGAAAAAATAAAAGTGAGATAAGAGCAAGAAAAGCAAAAACATACCCTCTATTCTTGTTATAGAAAGAAGTCCTAGTGAAAGAAAAAGAAAGAAGAGATTGTTTGAAGAAGGTTTTTGTATGAAATGCAGAAGAAAAAGGAGTGCAATCCAAAGACTAGCGAGCATAACATTTTCAGTAAGGGAGAAACGTGAAAACCACCAGAGGGGAAACGTTATAAAAATGAGAGTAATAAAAATATACGCTGTTTTTTTATTAGTGAAATACAAAAGGATGTTCAAAAAGAAAAAGCAAAGAAAAAGAGCGTAAGTGCATTTCCTAGCATAATATGGTAAGGAGAAGGAATTCCAAGGGAAAGAAGAGAGGCATACCATGCTATGGTTGGATGGGGAAATTGTGTTACGAGATTGCCTACAGAGTCATAAAAAAATCCAGGAAAGTTTAATGCCTTCCCTTCTCCATAGGCAGAAAAAAACGACTGTGCTTCTTGGAGAGGAAAAGAAAAAGATGAATATTTCGAGAGAAAATAACTCGACTGAGAAATGGATCCCTGGTCTCGTCCATTAAAAAGTGTTTGAGGCTGAAAAAAAACAAAAGTATTAGAGGATAATAAAAAAAGAAAGAAAACTCCAAAAAACAAAGGTGTGTGGAGAGGGATGAGACATTTTTTTTAATAGAGAGGGATGATTTCTTAAAAACCAAAAAAGAGAGCCTCCTAAAATCCAGAATATTGGGGTTGAGAAGACATCGAGCCAACCAAAAAAAGTTGCCAGAATAACCCAGATGACCCATAAACCCAAGAAACGTTGCAAAAGTAGACATATAAAAGTATAGCATAAGAACGATAAAAAGAATATGTTTGAAGTCAAATGTTACATATTGTTATTTTCCTTGTTTTGTAGTATTTTTATGGAGTAGGTTTCATTTTATAGAGAATATATATGGAAAAAGAACCAAAAATATTAGAAAAAATTTCTTCAGAAGAGGGTATAAAACAAGAAAGTGAAAATGGGGAAAAGAAGATGAAGCTCCGTCTCTCATTTTTAGACCTTCTTGGGAATATATGGAAAAGGTTTCTTGAGCGATGGGAACTTTTTCTCGTGATTGGTTTCGTTATGAGTATTTTTGAGATTATTCTTTTATTGAAAGATTTTGAAGTGCTTGGTGAGAATAGTTTACATTCCCTTATTTTTATTTTTTGGATTATTTTGAGTTTGATTTTAGCATTACTTTCTCAAATCGTATTTTTTTATATGGTAGTGGAGCAAAAAACTTTTTCGAATATTGCCGAAATAAATATTCTTTACAGAAAAGCAATTTCAGATGTACTTCCCTTTCTTTGGATAGGATTTCTTTCGAGTATGGTTATCTTGGGAATGACGTTTCTTTTTGTTATACCTGGTCTTTTGTTCGTTTTTCTTCTTGGCTTATCTTCTATGATATATTTTTGTGAGCATAAAAAGGGAATGGAAGCTCTCTTGGGAAGTTGGCATTACGTCTCTCGATTTTTTTGGGAATTTGCTTTTCGAATGACAAGTGGTTTGTTTTTGATGTTGCTTTTGTTATTTGCTTTTGTTGGTTTAGCGGATGTATTTTTAGGAATTGATTTGAGTAAAATTGAAGAAAAAAATACTTTTTCTTTCATTGGGCATAGTATAAGTAGTATTTTTCAAAATGGAGTTTTCGTGCCTCTTTCACTTCTTTTTCTCCACGAAATATATAAAGATATGAAATCTTTATATGGAGAGCAAGTAACGCAACAACAGCGAATAAAGAGGAAAAGATGGCTTTATTTAGGAATTTCTTTGGCTCCATTAGCTATCATTTCTCTCGTTATCTTTCTTGTTTTTCTTATTGTTTCTTTAAATATAAATACACAATCTTTCTAGGAGAAATTTTTTTTCTTGTTATTTTTATATTTTGTGATATGCTATTTTTCATAGTGTAAGAAAGAAATATATATTTTGCCGCCATCGTCTAGCCCGGTCAGGACGCCAGGTTCTCATCCTGGTAACAGGGGTTCGAATCCCCTTGGCGGTACACAGTACAATAATTGGGTGATTTCTTGTAATTAAAGAAGCTATACTCTATGGATGTTTCTCTCGAACTTTCTCTTTTTAAGAAAGAAATTGATAAGGAAATAACCCAATTTCTCGACAAAGAAATAGCAAGTATCCAAAAAAAAGACGCATTGGTCGTCAACGCTCTTCGACATACAAAAAAGATACTTCTTTCGGGAGGAAAACGTATTCGATCAGCGATGATGTATCATGGGTATCTTCTCTCAGGAGGTAAGGATAATGAAGAAATGCTCAGAACATCTGTGAGTATGGAATTAATACATACCTTTCTTCTTATTCATGATGATGTTATGGATAGAGATGATTTTCGGCATGGAAAAAAAACAGTACATGCTTTTTATAGAGAATATGCTCAAAGATTTTTCTCCGATAAAGATTGTGATCATTTTGGTAATGCTATTGCTATTTCTCTTGGAGATATGCTTGCTGCATTGGGGCAGAAATGTATTTATCAATCACACTTTCCTCCTGAGCGAATTGTTTTTGCACTAAAGTATTTGCAATCAATTGTTTCCTCGACTATTATAGGACAAGTAAAAGATATTCGTATGGGATTTTCTTCTCATATAGCTAAAGAAGCTGAAGTTCTTGCTATGTATGAAAATAAAACAGCTCGATATACGTTTGAAGGACCTCTTTGTTTGGGAGCTATTCTTGCTGGAAAAGGAGAGGATTTTCTTGGATATATTTCTTCGTATGCCATTCCAACGGGAATAGCATATCAAATTCAAGATGATATCTTGGGAATATATGGAAATCCTACAACTATGGGAAAGCCCATTGGTTCAGATTTAGAAGAGGGAAAAATGACACTTCTTATTTCAAAAGCCTATGAGCTGGGGGATAAAATTCAAAAAAAGACTCTTATGGATATTTTAGGATCGCCCGTAACCAAAGAAAAACTTTCTTTGGCAAAAGAAATTATTGAAAAAACAGGATCACTTGCTTATGCGCAGTCAAAGAGTTCTCGACTTTTGCAAGAAGGAGAAGAAGCTATAAAAAAGATAGCTACAAAAAATATTCAATCAACAGACTTTCTTATCAGTGTCTCTTCTTTTCTTTCTCAAAGAACGGTATAATATATATGTATGGAAAATAAAGAAATGAAAATCATTCCTCATCACCTTGCTATTATTCCTGATGGAAATCGTCGATGGGCTAAACAACGCAATAGATCTCCGTGGGAGGGTCATAGGGAGGGAGCAAAAACAACAGAAATACTTATTAAGAAAGCAAATGAAATAGGCATAGAATGTCTTTCTTTTTGGGGATCTTCTCAAGACAATCTCAAAAAACGACCTCTAGAAGAAAAAAAAGAACTCCTTGAAATTTATTTAGAATATTTTCATAAAATACTTGAAAGTGAGGAGGTTCATAAAAATGAAGCAAAGATAAATATTATAGGTGAATGGGAAGAACAATTTCCTGCGAAATTAAAAAATGTATTGAAAGATTGTATACAAAATACAAAGCACTATTCCAAACGAATGCTTAATTTTTTTCTTGCCTATAACGGAGATCGTGAAATGCTTCACGCTATACAAAATATAATTTCACAAGGTATACATCCTGAAAATATAACGCCAAAAATTATTAAACAAAATCTTTTTACAAAAGAGCTTCCTGCTGTAGACTATCTTGTGAGAACGGGAGGGGAACCTCATTTGAGCACAGGGTTTATGATGTGGGATGTTGCCAATGCTCAACTGTATTTTTCTCAAAAACTCTATCCTGATTTTAATGCGCAAGCATTTGAAGAGGCTATCGAAGAATTTTCTCAAAGAAAAAGACGTTTAGGTGCATAATGAATTTTTGTGATATACTGAAGGAAGATTTTTTTGAGAGAAAAAGACCTATTTATTTTTAGTATAACACAAAAATATGTACGATATTCTTTTGCGAGGAGGGCTCGTCTATGATGGATTAGGATCCTCACCTTTTCGTGCTGATATTGCTATAAAAGATGGTCGTATCTATGAAATGGGAGAAATAGGAAGAAATGCATCAACGCGAGAAAAAATAGATATTGATGGGGGTATTGTTTGTCCTGGTTTTATCGATGTAAATAATCATAGTGATACCCATTGGAGAATTTTTTCAGATCCAACTTTAGAAAGTCTTGTAAGGCAAGGTATTACCACTATGATAGGGGGTGCATGTGGATCTTCACTTGCACCTTTGCTCAAAGATAGAGCGATTGAATCTATACGGAAATGGATAGACATACGAGAAACGAATATTAACTGGCAAAGTATGGATGATCTTCTCTCCCTTCTTTCTTTGCGAGAAATTCCTATTAACTATACAACTTTGGTGGGGCACAATACACTCCGTCGAGCAATTATTGGTGATGAGCATCGTCCTTCTACACAAATGGAGATTGATCAAATGGTGTATGCTTTGAGAAATTCTTTGAAAGAAGGTGCTCTTGGCCTTTCTTTTGGACTCGCCTATACCCATGCTAAATCTGCTGATGATAGAGAATTAGGAACTTTCTTTATGGAAATGGCGAGAGCAAAAAGAATTTCTTCGATACATCTTCGTAATGAAGGTGCTTGGGTTCTTGAAGCACTTGAAGAAGTTTTGGAATATGCAAAACAAACGAATGCTACTCTTCATATTTCTCATGCGAAAATAATGGGAGAAAAAAATTGGAAACTTTTTGAGAAATACCTTTCTCTTTTAGACGAAGCTGTAAAAAATAATGTCCATATAAGTTTTGATATTTTTCCTTATAATTATACAGGAACCGTTCTTTATACCCTTCTTCCTGATTGGGTAAGTGAAGGCGGTAGAGATGCAATGCTTCATCGTTTGCGAGACAGAGCTCTTCGTCGTCAAGTAAAAATAGATATGCAAAAAATGGGATTGGAATATGAAAACATATATATCCTTAATGCGACGTTTCTCGACAGAGCACTTACAAAAAAAAGCATACTCCAAATAGCACAATCTCGTAATAGTACACCTGAAGATGCTCTTATTGATGTCCTTCTTTCAAGTGAGGGAAGAGCTATTGTTCGTATGAATGTTTTGTTCGAAAAACATATAGAAAAAGCCATACAACATCCTTTGTCAATAATTGCTTCTGATGGAGCTGGATATGGCATTGAACATAGACAAACAGGAGAAAGTGTACATCCTCGATGTTTCGGTTGCTTTCCTCGTTTTCTCTCTTACTATGTCAAAGAAAGAAAGCTTCTCTCTTGGGAGGAAGCTATTTACAAAATAACAGGTTTTCCTGCGAAGTGTTTTGGTATTGAAAAGCGAGGTGTTTTACAAGAAGGAAATTATGCAGATATTACCATATTTGATCCTGAAACCATAGAAGAAAAAGCAACGATCCAAAATCCTTATCAATACGCACAAGGAATTAATCATCTTATTGTGAATGGTAAAATTGTTTTGCGAGATGGTGTTTATAAAGAAAAAAAGGCGGGTATGGTTATAAGAAAAAAATAGAAATATTTGAAAAAAGAAGGTTGATTTTTTGGTATTGAGGATTATTTTTGTATGAAATATAAAGAAGATTTTAAGGGAAAACGGGTTACGGTGTACGGTCTTGGTCTTCATGGCGGGGGAATAAGTACTGTTCGTTTTCTTGTAGAGGCGGGTGCTTTGGTAACCGTTACTGACTTGAAATCACACGAACAACTTCTTCCTTCTATCGAAAAACTTTCTCTTTTTGAGAAAAATATACAGTATGTTCTTGGACGGCATAGACCTGAGGATTTTATAAAAGCAGATATCGTAGTAAAATCCCCCGCTATTCCTTGGAGTGATAAATATATTCGTTTGGCACAAGAAAATAACGTAAGAATCGAGATGGATTCAAGTATCTTTTTTCGATACTGGAAGAATCCCATAATAGGCGTTACAGGAACAAAAGGAAAAACAACGACGGCTCTCCTTACTGCTCGTATCTTGCAAATGATAGGAGTCGATGCTTTGGAGGTAGGTATAGGACAAACTCCAGTACTTGATACTCTCGGAAAAATGAAACAAAATTCTGTAGCTGTTTTTGAATTATCAAGTTGGAGATTGAGTGCTTTTTCGGAAATACCGATGAAAAAAAGTCCCCAAATAGCTATTTTCAAAAATTTTTTACCTGATCATTTGAATTACTATTCTACAATGGAAGCCTATCTTAAAGATAAGAAGAATATATTTCTCTATCAAAAGCCGACAGATTGGTGCATTCTCAATCACGATGATCCTGTTTTGCGAAATCTTCAACAGGAAGTAAAAGCTCAAATTTTATGGTTCGGCTTTTCTCGTCCAGAGAAGGGAAAAGCAATTTTTATAGATCAAGGTTGGGTTGTTTTGGACGACGGAATTGATACAAAGCGTATTGTGGCTACAAGAGAATTAGGATTGCAAGGTAAACATAATATCCTCAATGCCACAGCTGCTATTGGTGCATGTTGGGCATATGGTGTCCCACTAGAAAAGCTCAAAAAACGAGCAAAAGATGTAGAAGGGATTCCGCATAGACTTGAGTTTGTTGCTGAAATACGAGGAATAAAATATTACAACGACACGACAGCCACTATCCCTGATGCGACTATTTCTGCGCTTCATTCTTTCACCCAACCAGTTATTCTTATAGCGGGAGGTTCGAACAAAGGCTTGCATTACGAGGGATTTGCTAAATCAGTCTCACATCGAGCAAAGAATATTGTTTTTTTACAAGGAACAGCGACCGTTGATATGAAAAAGGCTCTTTATGAGAGAATAGGGGAGAAAGCGAATGCTTTTTACGAAGAATCTTCTATGGAAAAGGCTCTTATGCGAGCCACTTCTTTGGCGCAAGCGGGTGATGTTATCGTTCTCTCTCCTGGTGCAGCGAGTTTTGGTATGTTTCAAAATGAGTTTGATAGAGGGGATCAATTTCGTGCACTAGTACGCTCCTTGCGAAAGCGATAGTATGTTTGTATACTTAAATACTTAGTATAAGAGAAATCTATGAAGCCACGAATATTTTCAGGAGTACAGCCATCAGGAAATCTTCATATAGGAAATTATTTAGGTGCCATACAACAATGGGTTCAACTTCAAGATGAGTATGAAGCACTTTTTTGTATCGTGGATCTTCATGCTATTACCGTTGCTCAGAATCCCGAAGAGCTTCGAAGAAGGACCTTTGAAATTGCCAAAACGTATATAGCTTTGGGTATTGATCCCGAAAAGTCGCATATTTTTGTTCAGTCATATGTCAAAGAACATACCGAACTTGCTTGGATTTTGAATACCCTTACAAAAAATGGAGATTTAACAAAAATGACACAATTTAAAAGTAAAACAGGTGTAGATTTTGAAGAATCTGAGGGTTCAGTATCTTTTCAAGAAATGAAAGAACGATTTAATTCTGTAGGCGTGGGACTTTTCGATTATCCCGTTCTTATGGCTTCTGATATCCTCCTCTATGATACGAACTGTGTTCCTGTGGGGGATGATCAGATGCAACATTTAGAGCTTACCCGAACTCTTGCAAGGCGTTTTAATAAACGATTTGGAGAAACATTTATCATTCCCGAAACACGAGTATTACAAGACGGTTCTCGTATTATGGGACTTGACGATGCTCATAAAAAAATGTCTAAATCCGCTTTGAGTGAATATAATTATATTGCTCTTCATGATGAATTAGAAATGGCAAAGAAAAAAATTATGAAAGCCAAGACGGATAGTGGATTGGATATCACTTATAGCGAGGATCGTCCAGAACTCAAAAATCTTCTTACTATCTTTGCTCTTTTGGAAAAGGTTTCTCCAGAAGAAATAGTTCTTCGATACAAAGGAAAAGGGTACGCTGATTTCAAAAAAGGACTTGCTTTGACTGTCTTTTCTTTTCTTGAAGCATTTCAAAATAAATACGCAACTATTTCTGATGAAGAAGTTCGCAAAGTTTTATATAAAGGAGCTGAATATGCTTCCCGTATTGCTCAAGAAAAAATGAAAAATGTTCGTGAGAAAGTAGGATTTTGGCAATAGTTTTCTATATATATTTTAAAAGAAATAAAGAGTCCTGGGGGCTCTTTATTTTTCTCGTATAAGCGCGAGAACTTCTTTTGTTTTTTCTTCCATCATTTCTTTTGTCTTTGCTTCGAGATTGAGACGAAGAACAGGCTCAGTATTAGAAGGTCGAACATTCATCCACCAATCATTGAATCGTATTTTTATACCATCAAGCTCAGAAAGCTCTCCTTCGCTATAGTGATTTTTGAGTTTTTCCATAATGACATCTTTGTCGGAAACTTCACTGTTGATTTCTCCGCTATGCCAATACCGTCTGAGATGAGAAACAAGCTCAGAAAGAGGCTTTCCTGTTTGTGCCATAAGATTGAGAAGGGTAAATGTTGCAAGTGTTGGAGCTTCCCCGTTTTTATTGGCTTGGAAATAATAATGCCCAGAAAGCTCTCCAGCAAAGAGGGCGTTTTCTTGTGCCATTTGTTGTTTTATAAATGCATGTCCAACGCGACATTCGTGAGCGATACCACCATATTCTTCTATAGTTTCTTTTACCGCATCAGAAGAACGAAGATCATAAAGAATAGTAGCTCCTGGATTTTCTTCAAGGAGCACTTGAGCGATAAGTCCCGTAATGAGATCCATAGGAATAACTTCTCCCTTTTCATCTATAAATCCTACTCGATCAGCATCTCCATCATAGGCAATGCCGATATCAGCCTTTGTTTCTCGTACGGTCTGTTGGAGTTCACGAAGTGTCTCAGTATTGAGGGGATTAGCTTCATGAGCGGTGTAGGGATGCTCGAGATCACAATAGATTTTTTCAAACGAAAGATTTTCACTATAGCGTTCGTAGAGAGCGAGATCCAAAACTCCCATAGTATTGGCACAATCAATAGCTATAGAGAATTTTTTGTTTTGAAAATGAGCAAAGGTTTGGAAATAGGAATAGTAGGCTTCTTTTATGTCTTGGGATACAGAGGAACCCTTCTTTTCAGAGGGAATAAAATTTCCTTTGAGTGCTTCATCTCGTATATCGAAAAGTCCAGAAATTTCTCCTACAGGAACAGCGTTTTTTTTGCAAATTTTTACTCCATTGTACTGAGCTGGATTATGTGATGCTGTTATACAAAGAGCTCCATCGACAGGAAGATGCCAAGAAGAGAAGTAAAGCATTGGTGTGGTAACCATTCCGATATCGATAACATCACACCCAGCATCATTGATACCGCGAATAAGTTCAGAAAGAAGTGAAGGACCAGAAGAACGAGCATCTCTTCCTACAGAAACCGTATGAAGTTGAAGAACTTTCACCGTTGCAAAACCGATAGCATAGGCAGATTTTTCATCGATATCAGTTGGATACACGCCACGAACATCATAGGATTTGAATATGGAAGAATTCATATCTTTGTAAAAATAAATTATTTCCTTTATAGTACCATAGTAATGAATATTTTTGAATACGAGAAGTTTATAAAGTAATTTTTGTACGTATATGGCACTCAAAGTTGGAATTGTGGGACTTCCTAATGTAGGTAAATCAACGCTTTTCAAAGCACTTACCAAAAACCCTGTAGATATTAACAATTATCCTTTTTGCACGATTGATCCCAATGTCGGTGTCGTGAAAGTTCCAGATGATCGATTGGAGAAACTCTCTCAAATGTCTGAAAGTAAAAAGACCATTCCCGCTGTTGTGGAATTTGTGGATATTGCTGGATTAGTGAAAGGGGCTTCTCAAGGAGAAGGACTAGGAAACGCTTTCCTTGCTCATATTCGTGAAGTAGATGCCATTGTTCATGTTGTCAGAGTCTTTGATGATAGTAAAATTATTCATGTCGATGGAAGTATCGATCCTCATCGAGATAGGGAAACGATTATCACGGAGCTTATGCTTGCAGATATGTCTACTATCGTAAAGCACACCGATCGTCTCGAAAAACTCGCTCGAGGAGGGGATAAAGAGGCAACGAGATCACTTTCTTTGGCAAAGAGATTACGAGAGGCACTCGAAGCAGGAAATGTCGCATCAAGTGTTTCTGTAAGCGAAGAAGAAAAACCCTTGCTTCGAGGATTTTCTCTTCTTACTTCAAAACCTGTTATCTATGTTTTCAATGTCAATAACCTAGAACAAGAAATTTCCCAAGAGTTTCAAAATCTCGACTATGTAAAAATTGATATTAAAATGGAGGAAGAGCTTTTGGATATGAGTAAGGAGGAAATGAAAGAGTTGGAATTAGAAACAGGACTTGATGATTTGATACGCAAGGCCTATCAAGTTTTGGGACTCATAACTTTTCTTACTACAGGAGAACAAGAAAGTCGTGCATGGACAATCAAACGAGGCTCTACTGCACCTGAGGCAGGATCAGCTATTCATAATGATTTCAAAGAACGTTTTATCAGAGCGGAAATTATTGGATGGGAAGAACTTTTGGAAGCATCTTCTTGGTCAAAGGCTAAAGAGCTAGGAAAAGTCCGAACAGAAGGAAAAGAATATATTGTTCAAGATGGTGATGTCGTTATATTTAAAGTATAAGACTTCTTGTATTCTCTCTTATTCCGCGCGTAGGCGGGGATCCATTCCGAATCCCTCCGCTCTCTGTTCAAAGAAGACAAAGAAAATACTGGACCCCTCCCGCCACGGCGGGATCACGGGGGAGGTTTTCTCTTTTATTTTCTCAGGTAGGCGGGGACCCAGTCTTTCTTCTTTTCCTTTGTTAAAAGAGTATTTTGAGCACCCCTCCTTTCTTTTCTCTCTTTGCCAAAAGAGTATCCCGAGCTTTCTCATCTCTTTTCTCTCTTTGCCAAAAGGGAGTACCCCGAAGGGGGGGGATTCTCTTGATTTCAGACGAAGAAAATCCCCCTCAATCCCCCTTTTCCTAAGGGGGAGGAAGAGGATATCTTTTGGCAAGGAGGAGGAAGAGAGGACACCTTTTCTTCAGGGAGAGAATAATGCGAAGAGGGAAAATTTTCCGAGTTTCTTCCCTTCCACACCTCTTTATTTCCACCACTTGCAAAAAAGGGCTTTTTCTTGTATAAAGAGTCGTCACGGCATGACCGTGATATAACAGAAAAAACAGGAGTAAATACGCGTGAACGCAGTTGAAAGAACTGCAGACTCAAGTTTGGTGGCCAAAACAGCACTCCTCATAGCAGAAGATAGATATCTTCACATGAAGAGAGAATACAGAAGATGCTCTTCGGCTTGCCAAAAAGGTCTTGAGAAAGAAGATCCAAGCGGAATTGTTTGTTTGTTGGATTGGATGGTCCGTTTAAGAGACTCTAGCCAAATGATGGCTATGAAGAAGTAAATAAAATCAGCTACTCCCGAAACGTTCCTCTTGAGGTATGCTATACAAACGCATACCCTTTTTTATAAAAGCTTATTTCAATAGAGTTTCTAGAAAATTTTTTCTTTTCCCCGTTTCTTCCTTCCGTCCGCCGCCGTAGCGGAAGGGGGCCATCCGAAAAAATCGACAAAAAATAAAAAATGAGTATACTAAAAAATATATCATTTGTCTTTACGACGTTTATGACTACGCAGAAGAGTTTCTCGAGAAAAAAGTACACCTTTTTTCTTTTTTGTATAGTTTTTATGGGTTTGGGTTTTTCTGCAAACCCCATTTTTGCCCAAGAGTATGATCACTTGAAATATAGTCATATACTTATCGAAGAAGATACGGTATGGAGTGAAAGTTTCGTTCAAGAAGATTTTCGAAAAAATATAGCTATTGTTAACGACGCAACACTTACTATCCAAGCTGGTACAAAAGTAGAAATAGGAGAACTTTCTGTTTTTGATGGAAGAATTGTAGCACAAGGAACAAAAAACAATCCTATTATCATAACCAAAGGAGCATCCCTTCCGCTTACAGAAGATCAAAAAAATTATGATCCAAAATGCTTTCCGTTTAACGAATCTCCAGGAACAATACAATTTTATGATGAACCTCAAACATCTGGCGATGAAGAGACCTCCTTTTTTTCCTTTGTTATTTTTCAAAATATGGGGACATCTATACATCACGATGGTATTGGTTGTCCTTTCAATTTAGCAAAAAATAAATCTTTCTTTCCTTTTATTTCTTCAGTTTTAGCTGGTCCTCCTGTACAGAGAGATATTCCCACGATAGATTTCTTTGACGGACGTTTGTTTATGGAAAACGTTTCTTTCCAAAATTCAGCTTTTGCCGATATTCGAGTTGATATATATCCCTATTCTGATGATGAAGAAGATGATGATCAGGTTTTTACTTTTCTCTCTATTAAAGATTCTAATTTTGAGAAAATGACTTCCTCCAACAAAGCACTTCTTTCAATGAGTGAACTTTCGAATTCCTACCAAAGAGGTTTCTATGAAAGAATTCACCTTATAAACAATTGGTATGGATCTGAAGATGGTCCCAAAACGACAGAGAATACTGAGACTGAAGGGAAAGAACTCGTAGGTGGATATGTTTTGGATGGATGGAGTCGAGAGCCTTTTGAAATAGGGGTATGTCCAGAATGTGCTTCCAATATATTTTTCCTCCCAGGCATCAAAGCGAGTAAGCTTTTTATGGAGAAAAATGAGAAGGAAGACACTATTTGGCTCCCGACTGTTGGCAGTGATGATGTTGAAAACTTGGCACTTGATGTTGAAGGAAAAAGCAAAGAAAATGTCTATACTAATACGGTTATGGAAAGTACGTTCGGTGGTGATATATACAAAACATTTTTCGAAAATCTTACTCAATGGAAAGAAGAAGAGATTATAGGAGATTTCAATATATTTGCCTATGACTGGAGGAAGAATGTCGAGGACATTGCCAAAAATGGAAATTCCTCTTCTCAAGAAGACATCAAACAAATGGTAGGAGCAATACAAACATTGAGTCAATCTTCGTTTACGAAAAAAGTTACGATAGTCGCTCATTCCAATGGAGGTCTTCTTGCCAAAGCACTCATTCAAGAGTTGGAGAGACTACAACAGGCACATTTAATAGAAAAATTCATTTTGGTTGGTTCTCCACAAATAGGAACACCACTCTCTGTGCTTTCTCTTTTCTATGGATATGAAGAATTTATTCCTTTTCTTCTTTCGCCATCAGACGCTCGAGATCTTGCCAGAAATATGCCGGGTGCGTATGGACTTTTGCCATCACAAACATACTTTGATCGTATGGAAGAAAGTTTCATTTCTTTTTCTTCAGAAAATACTCGTTATAAAGATTTTCGAAAAGCGTATGGAGAGAATATTGATTCGTACGAAGAATTCCTTTCTTTCCTTTCGGGGAAAAAAGATGGTCGGGAAGAACCAAAAAAAGAAAATCTCGAACAAGAGGCAATTCTGAGAGAAAATCTTTTAGCACAAGCCAGAGAAACACATAGTCGACTTGATGCGTGGAGTCCGCCAGAAACGCTTGATGTTATTCAAATTGCCGGTTGGGGACTGGAAACGATACGTGGTGTGCGCTATAGCGAAAAACAAAAAGTTCGATGCTATCCTTCTATGGGAAGTTCTGTTCCTTCTTGTACAGGTGTAGGAGAATATGAACCTGTCTATGAACCTCTGTGGACACGGGATGGTGATAAAGTCGTCGTTACTCCAAGTGCGCTTTTTTTGGAGGAATCAGAAAATGTAAAGCGGTATTGGATGAATTTATTTGATAGCGATACTATTTTTTCAAGAGAAAAAAATCATAAAGATCTTTTTGAATCAACTTCTGTTTTGGAATTCCTTACCAATACTCTTCAGAAACTTCCTGAAAAAGAACTTCCCGAATTCATCACTTCCACACGACCCGAAGGTTTTGCAGACGAATCTTCTCGTATACGTGTTTCTCTCCACTCGCCACTCACTCTCCATCTCTATGACCAGCACGGTCATCACACAGGACGATCAGAAATCTTGTGGGAGGGAGAGAATATACCATCGATAGAAGAGACTATTCCGGGAAGTTCGTATGTTGAGCTGGGGGAGAGAAAATACCTTCATTTCTCAGGAGGGGAGGAATATAGACTAGAGCTTGTGGGATACGCCCAAGGGACGTATTCTTTGATTGTGGAAGAAATGAGGGGAGAGGAGATAATTGCGTCCAAACAGTTCACCAATCTTCCCACATCGGACAAGACGACTGTTTCCATCACCATTCCCTCTTCGGGCATAAATACTCTCAATACGATCATTTCAGATTATAATGGCAAAGAGGCTGGGGGAGAGTATGTTGCCTATGATGGCGGAGGATATGAAGAAATACAAACAGATACTTCTTCTGTAAAAACACCCGAAGAAGGTGTTTTTGTGGAGCAAAAAGATTCTTCAGTACCAGTGCAAGAAGATAGTATACAAAAAACCTCTCTTGAGAGTGAAGATGAAAAAGAAGAAAAAACCAAAAATAATCGTATACAAAAGACGAAGTGTCTTTCTGAAAAGCCCGTAACTTCCATCGATACGCTTTTTCCGAAAGGGATTCCTCTCGTACAAGCTTCGTTTGAAACAAGAGAAGAATCCGAATTTTCTCCGATAGCTCCTCTGGAATCTCAAGAGGGGGAAAACGAACAACAGCAAAGAAAAGAAGAAAGAAAAAAGAGAGAGTGGTGGGGATTACTCCTTGGTGGGGGA
>JAGYLL010000030.1 GCA_018401135.1 Candidatus Moraniibacteriota bacterium
AAAATTATTTTTATAACGAGAAAAGGGAGAAGAAAAAGAGAGAAAAGTATAGGAAGGGTTTCTTTGAGAAGATAGACGGTTGGGAAGTAGAGGGCATTTGCTGTAGTAGAGATCTCCCCAAGAAAATAGTAAGTATTCCCCCCTGTTACCCTTACAAAGACCATACCAAGTCCTAGAAAATATTCTGTAAGAGAGGAAAGGATGGGTATACTAAAGATCAAGAGAGTAAAGGATTTTGCGATTCCTGATATACCATTTTCTGGAAGTTGTGTTTCGATGAGCGTGAGAAGTTGAGTAGCGGGCATATTCCATGTATTGATAGTATAGAGTATCCAAATAGGAATAAGAGAGAGGAGAGAAACGACGAAAAGGCGTGACCAAAAGAAGTAAATATTTTTCCCCAAAGCAAAGAATGTTTCTTTGGAGAGGGTATATTTTGGTAGGAGAGAAAAGGCGTAGAGAAGGGTGAGGAGAGCAAAAAAAGGATAAAGAAGAAAGGCAGAGAATTTCACAAGCTGTGCTATTCCAAGCACAAGTCCGAAGAGGAGAATATTTTTTCTTGAAGGATCTTTGATAAAACGAGTTCCGAAATAAAGTGATATAAGAATAGCACACGCTATACCTATATCAGTCGTTACATAGTGGGAGTGAGCTATAACATTTGGATTGAAAGTATAAAAGAGTATAGCTATAATTGCAGGTATATCCCCAGCAAGTTTTCTCGTCCACAAGAAGAGAAAAAATCCGAGAAGAACCGCTACAAATATAATGGGAATGCGAGAAAAGAATGTTATGAGATGGGCATTATTTTCATGAAGAAAGCGATTTCCAAGTGTCCATTGTTGATTGATACCCTCTTGCCATTCTTTGGAATCAAGGGGAAACGTAACATCCATAAATAAAAGAGGTATCCCTGCTAAGTTTTTGAGAAGAGGGGGATGTTCAGGATTAAGTCGCATATCAAGATACCGAACATAGGTGTAGGAAGCGGGAATATGAGCCTGTTCGTCCATAGTAGTAGACTCTTGCCAGGAAACAAAAAGAGAAAAAGAAAAAAGAAAGGCAAGAGAAAAATAAGCAATAAAAGGTGATGCCTTTTTTATGTTCATAGGCGTGGGAGATAGAATAATTAATCAATGTGAATAACCGTAAAAGAAATACCGGGTTCTTGTAGGGGGGTAATCGTTTCGAGTCTCGCTTTTTCTTTGTAGTAATTCTTTATTTTATTTACGACAACTTCATCATTACGCATAAGAAGAAAGGTGGCTGGTGTTTTGATGATTGTTTCAGGATAAAGAAAGAATATATTTTTTTTGTTCCATGTGAGGTATTGTATAACATCTGCACTTACAGGAAGTTCATCTGACATATTTTGACCAGGTCCATTTGCTAAAACATAGGCAAATCTTTCTGTCGGGAGAGATTGAAGATAGAATGCTTGTTGTGTAAAAACTCTATCAAAGGCATCTCTTGCTTGATTGGATTGTCCCCATAATACAAAATAAAAGAAAACATTGAGAAATGCAATAAGAAGTAATAATATAAGTGAAAAAGGGGTAATATATTTTTTATAAGAGATATCTTTTTTTGCAAGACGAAAAAGAAAAAGAAAGGGAATCATTGCCATAATAAAAACGGGTGGTTGCGTTCCAATGGCTCGAAGTGCATGAGGAAGACCTTCTCTTGTAAGAAATTCTGGAGCAAGCATAACAAAAAACCATAGCAGAAGAAAAGAAAATATAAGGTATTCCCTGTTATATTCTTTGAAATAAAAGCGTTTCCATGTAAGGAAAAACCATCTAAAGATGACCCATAAGAAACCAAAAGTAAAAGCAATAACGGTTATGAAATCAAGAATGGGAAAGGGAGGAAGGTTGTGTCTCCAATTTTGATCTCCCCAGACAAAATATTTACCTATACTCAAAGTAAATGTTTCACCTAATGTTGCAAAGAATTTTCCTTGATGTATCTCAGGGGAGAAAATAGAGATACTCGCTGATCGAGAGCTGAGATATTCTGGGTGAAGGAAAAAAGTGAAAATAATAGGAAAGGCGGTAAAAAGAAGTGATGCAAGAAAAATAAGTGTATGTTTCCAATAAAGAGGAATAGCCTTCTTGGTATTGAAAAGAAAAACTATAGCTAGTCCTATGAGTATAAGAGGAGCAAGACGAAAAGCTATATAGGTATGAAATCCTAGACCAAAAATAAGACCTGCAAAGAGAAAAGGAAGGTATTTTTTCGTTCGAAAACCTTTAAAAAGAAAATAAAAAGAAAAAGAGAGAATAAGGGGAACAAAAATAGCACGAAAACTTATTCGTGAAAAATCAATAGCCCAAAAAGAAAAAGTCATCAGAAAGGCCGAGATGATACCAGCGCGTCTACTAGAAAAAAGTTCTTTGGAAAGTAAATATATTCCCCATACAGAAAGAGTTCCTATAAGAATTGACCATATTTTGAGACCCAAAATAGTATTTCCAAAAATAAAGGTTGAAAGACTAATGAGATTGATAAAAAGCCCTTCTCGTCCATTGTTGTTTTCATAAAACCATTGGAAATGTTTATTATCCCATGCAGAAAGAGCATCAGTCCCATTAACTGCTTCATCGGGATAAATACCCGCAGGAAGCGTATCTATCCAAAAAATACGAAGAAAAAAGGCACAAACAAGAAGTGTAAGAAGAAGACTGCTATAGGAAAATATTTTTTTGTAAATTTTTGTTTCAAAGGAAAAAAAGATGCATAGTTTTAATTTTTAAAAAGACTATTTTTTATTATTTTTTGTTCATTTTCTAAATCGGTGACGATATATCCCAGAGCTTCAATTTCTTTTCGTAACCTATCAGATAACACATAATCTCTTTCCTTTTTTGCTTGAGAACGTTTTTCGAGTATCTCATTGATTTTTTTGGGAAGTTTTTCTTTCCCTTTTTGTTCTATCCGAAGACCTAAAACAAAAGTAATACGATCCCATTCTTTGAGAAAGAGAAGTTTTTCTTCTTGAGAAACAATTTTTTTATCCAAACGAGTATTAAGGGTATTGAGCATTTCATACAAGAGAGCTAGTGCTCCTGGAGAATTTATATCATCTTCAATAGTGGTGAAAAAGGTTTCAAAAAAAGTGGAAAGCGTAAGGTCTTTCGAAGAACGCTGTTGTATGGGTTCAAAATCTTGAATTCTTTGAAGTGTTCTTGTCATTTTCTGGAGATTTTTTTGGGATTGCTCGAGTGCTTTCCAAGAAAAATTCATTTGAGATCGATAGTGAGAGGAGAGGAGGGTGAGGCGAAGATCCATAGGGGAAAATCCTTTCTCTTGTATTTCTTTGAGGGAATAAAAATTCTTCTTGGATTTGGACATTTTTTCTCCATCTACAAGAAGATGTCGGGTATGTATCCAATAGGTGCAAAAATGTTTACCCGTAGCACATTCTGATTGAGCTATCTCTGCCTCGTGGTGGGGGAAAATATTGTCCTCTCCTCCTGTATGAATATCCAAACTTTCCCCAAGATATTCCATACTCATAGCGCTACATTCTATGTGCCATCCAGGATACCCTTTCCCCCAAGGGGATTCCCATTGCATAAGATGTTCTTGTGGAGCTTTGAGCCAAAGAGCAAAATCCCATGGATTTTTTTTGTCAGGATGTTCTTCGAGACGAGCACCTACTTTGAGTTTTTCTAGGGTATTTCCTGAAAGATTGCCATAACGAGAAAAAGAAGTAACATCAAAAAAAACATTTCCCTTTACGACATAGGCGTGCTTTTTTTCGATAAGATGTTTGATGAGCTCTATCATTTGAATAATATGTCCTGTTGCTTTTGGAAAAAAGTGAGCAGGGAGAATATTCATCTCTTTTTCGGTCGTATGAAAATGTTCTTCATACATTTTAGTTATAGATTCGGGAGTTACGTTTTCCAAGCGTGCTTTTTTTTCTATTTTATCTTCTCCTGTATCTCCCTGGCTTATATCATCTCGTGTGAGATGTCCAACATCGGTTATATTTTTTATATGGCGAACTTCAAAACCTTTATTCTCAAGAATTCTCCTTATAGTATCTGCAGTGAGGTATGATCGAATATTTCCCATATGAATATCATCATAGACAGTTGGTCCACAGGTATACATAAGAACCTTTCCTTGCGTAAGAGGCTTAAAAGGAACTTTCTTTTTTTCGGCGGTATTATAGAAAGATATCATAAAAGATATGTGAAAAAATTATATCCACCTCCGTAATTTAAAGAGGAGATAGGTGAAAAAAGAAATACATATCATAACGAAAACATGCGTCCAAAATCCCATAGAAGATTCTGTAAGAGGAACATTTCCTGTATTCATACCAAATATATTAGCATATAGAGTTGTAGGAAGGAGGATGGTTGAAAAAATGGTTATTATGCGCATCTTATCATTTATTTTGAAAGAAAGAAGAGATTCATTTGTTTTTTCAAGAGATTCAATAGTTTCCTTATTATTTTCTAGAGTATTCCATATTCTAATACTTATTCCTGTGAGCTCGTGAAAGAGGGGAAGAAGTGTAGTTGGAAGAAGTTGTGTTTTTTGATTTGCAAGAGATTCTAAAACAGCTCTTTGTGGCATAAGGGTTTTTCGAAAATTGAGAATATCACGTTTGATAAAAGATATCTCTCGAACCATAGCTTTTTCATTTCCTTGGAAGACATTATGCTCGATAGTATTTATTTTCTTAGTAATGTTGTCAATTCGTGGAAAGCAAGATTCCAAAAGCATTTCTAGAAGAAAGCGAAAAAGGTGTGCGGGTGTATCACTCATAAAAATTTTTCGCTTTCCGTTATTCTCCTTGAGTGTTTCGAAGAAAGAGTTAAGTTGAAATATGGTATCATTTTTTCCCGTTCCTGTGATGATATGCGTTTTTGTGAGGATGAAATTTACTTCAGCTGAGTACGTTGTTTTTATCGTAGTGTCAAAAAGGGGAACGAGAAGGGTGAGAAAAAGACAGTTCTCATGAGAGGTTGTTTTGGGTCGTATAGTGGGCATAACGAAATCCTCTATAGCTATAGGAGGGATGTTGAATTTTTCTTGGAGATAAAGAATATCTTCATCATCAAGATTGGTAAAATGAATCCATGTTATTTCGTTGTTTTGTATTTTTTGCATCATAAGAGAGAGAATATAAAATATAAAGAAAGTATATCATAAAAAAAATATCTGCATAAGGTCAGAAACATATTACACTCTATACTTTGTAAAATGTTCGTGGACACGGTTTCCATCGCACATCCTCCCCGTCCTTCCAGCACTCCTTTCGGGAGCGGTAAATACACTTCCTGATCCAGAGGATGAAGAACTAGGAGATATCCGAGGGAATGGATTTATATCCTTTTATAAATAAGGAGATTTGATCTCATTTGATCAAACGGTTTCCGCACACGATTTTCTCAAAGAAGAAAATTGTATACGGGATTTTTTTGGAAAAAAGTTTGTTGAGTGAAATTGACTTTTTTTGCTTTCGTATGCTATAAAGAAATGTTCTTTGAACACACAGCATTCATCTCTCACAGAGGAAATAGGAGAATTCCAAATGAAAAAAATTGATTTTTTACGAACGATATCTTTGCAATTAAAGAGGTCTTTCAGAGAAGAAAGACTTGGTTCGAGAGTGCAATTAGCAGAGGGAGTTTTTGCTACGTGTTTGCAATACCTCGATGATCCATCGTGGATGACAGTGTATTATTTCAACGCACAGACAGTAAAGGTTCGCTCTTTGGAAGAAATGGATAGGAAAACGCAAACTATTCTTCTGAGAGGAGCTATTGTTATTGGTTGCGTCCAATCTTTTAATGATCCGACCATCTCTTTTGTCTACAGGGATGATGATGTGTTGAAAGATTTCGATGTCTCTCCAACCATCGAGGAAGCCAAAAAGTTCCTTCTCAAAGTAGATGGGAGCGAGATCGATTGGTTTCAGGTTCCAGTGAATGTCGGCACTAGCTGGAATCAGGTTAGTTGGCACTCATAATAAACCCGCTTGCAAAAACTTGCTTTGGCGGGTTTTTGCTTTTTATGTGAAAATATAAGAGAAATACTATTTTTTTCTTGCTTTTTTTTGCTTTTAGTTATAGACTCTGAAGAGATAAGAAAGAATATCTTTCAAACAAGAATCCTCAATCTTCTTGTTTGTTTTTATGTATAAACTCTCTCAAAAATGTTATGTCTAGTAATACTATGATACTTCGTTTCAAAAATGTTTCTTTCAAGCATACTACAGGAGTCGTGACACTTGATGACACGTCTTTTTCTCTTCGAGAAGGTGCCAAAGTTGCTCTTATGGGTCAAAACGGAGCAGGGAAGAGTACACTTTTTGGCCTTATTATGGGAACGCTCACACCAAGCTCTGGAGGAGTATTTGTAGAAAATGGTACAAGAATAGCTCTTGCACGCCAAGTGATGCCGAGAGAATGTTTTTCCCTTACGGTAGAAGATTTTCTGGCACAGCATTTCCCTGGGAAAGATTATGATTTGAAAAGAAAAATAGCAGAAGTGTTTGAAATTGTCCATCTCGATATTCCGATTGAGAAAAAAATTGAGAATTTTTCTGGGGGACAACAAGCTCGAATCCTCCTTGCTTCTGCACTTATTCAAGATCCTGACATTCTCCTTCTCGATGAACCTACCAATAACCTTGATACTGAAGGTATAGGAAATCTTATGACCTTTCTTATGATGTATGAGAAAACATGTATTGTAATTTCTCATGACGCTGACTTCCTCAATACCTTTACAGAAGGTGTATTGTATCTCGACATACATACTCATACCATAGAGCAATACCAAGGGGATTATTATGATGTAGTAGAAGAAATTTCTGCTCGTATAGAGAAAGAAAAAATGAAAAACGCCCAGTTTGAAAGAAAGATTCGTGAGAACAAAGAAAAAATAAACTATTTTCAAAACAAAGGAGGGAAGATGCGACTTCTGGCAAAAAAAATGCGTGACGAAGTTGCGGAAATGGAAGCTTCTAAAGTGGATGTACGAAAAGACGACAAAGTTATTCGAGCGTTTTCTATCCCCGAACAAGAAGATTTACAAGGTGATATCCTTACTATTTCAGAAGTTTCTTTGATGCAAAATCATCAAGAGACCTCTTTTCCTATTCAAATCGTTTTGCGAAAAAACAAACACCTTCTCCTCAAAGGTCCTAATGGAATTGGAAAAACAACACTTTTGGAACGACTGGCATCTGGACATGCACAGGGAGAAAGCGTTCTGGAAGGTACGAGAATAGGATATTATAGACAAGATTTTTCTACGCTTGATTTCGAAAGTACGGTATATAAAACGCTTATGGGAGTGATGCAGATACAAGATGAAGAGGAAATGAGAAGTGTTGCTTCTGGATTTCTCCTTACTTCTGAAAATATATATGCAAAAATAGGAAGTCTTTCAGAGGGACAAAAGGGACTTGTTGCTTTCGCACAGCTCGTTCTTCTCAAGCCCGGACTTCTTATCCTTGATGAGCCCACTAATCACATAAATTTTCGTCATATACCACGAATAGCCTCAGCACTCGATGCCTACAAGGGTGCTATGGTTCTCGTTTCGCATGATTCGGAATTCGTTCGCACTATTCGTATAGACGAAGAATTGGATTTGCTTTCTATCAAACCTTCTATAAAAAAATAGTTCTAGTAGATGATGACAGGAATTCCAATTTCTGCCCATTCATACACACGACTAGCTGATCCTACTCCAAGTCGTACACAGCCATGAGATACGGGTATACCGAGATGATTGGCTCCTTCTTTGTATCCACCAGGCCATTCGGGAAGTTCGTGAATGCCATATTTACCATCGGGAGTTATCGCCATCCAAAAAGGCATAAAAAGAGAATACTGTTTGGACCATGGTCGTGGGTGTTTGTTGTGAATTTGAAAACTTCCTTTTGGAGTATCCATTCCACGAAGACCAGAAGAAACAAGATAGGAATCAAGAAGGTTTCCGTTTTCAAAAAGTGTCATTATCTGAGCGTCTATATTAATATCAATGTATTTCCCTTCAAGGATTTGTGCTTGCGTGAAACGTTTTGCTTGACCTACTCTTTCCGTGAGATCTTTAGACCAATCCGTAGGTGCTGGCGGAAGCGTTTCAAAAGAAACTGTTTTGAGCACTTTTCTGTATTCAGAGTCAACGGAGTTTTTGGGATAAGCAGAAACCGTAATATCATATTGAGAACCATTTTCAAATATCTCTTTAGGAAGAATTTCAAATCGAGATCTCTCGTCATTACTTTGGAAAACGACTGACTTTTGAGGCTCTATAGCAAAATCTATCCAGTATTCTCCCGCACCTTTGTCGAGTTCTACAATAAGAGGATCTTCAACGCCCACAATAACATTTTTTTCGCCGTTTTCTGGTCTAATAGTAGCTACATTTGGATACGTGCTCGTTTGGAAAAAAAGTTGTGTTTCTTTAAATGATGCCCATGAAACAGTTTTTGTTTCTGGAAGGGTAATGGTATATTGAGTTTCTGGTTTCCAAATAGACTGTGGTGATATTTCTATTGTTTTGAAATCATCTGTCCAAGAAACATAGGCATTTGTTTTGGGGGAGAGAGATATCTTTTCTCTATATCCCTCGTCTCGAATACTGTGAGAAAAGGTGATTCTCAATTTTTGTGAAAGAGAAATATTTTCGTATTGATCGAGGGAGGCTATTACCTCTTGAGAAGCATTATAGGCAAAAAATCCCACTCCAGAAAATGCAAAGAGAAGGAGAATACTAAAAAAAGAAAAAATGAGAGGTGAGAAGTGTTTGGGAAAATTCATAAAAATATTCTACGTTTTGAAAGTATACCACACCTTGATTTTTATTTGAAAAGTACGTATTATAGAAAAGTTATTTGGAGAGATGGCCGAGTGGTTGAAGGCTATCCCGCCTTGGCGGGAAAAACTGTCTCTCTTATCGGTAGTTCTGTATAATAGAGAGTTGTACATTGGAGAGATGGCCGAGTGGTTGAAGGCTACAGTCTTGAAAACTGTCGTGTCCGAAAGGGCACCGGGGGTTCGAATCCCTCTCTCTCCGCTAAAGATTTTTCTTTGATAGACATTTGTCTGTCAAAGAAAAATATATACGAAAAGTAAGGGATTCGAAGGGTAGTCTAAAAAAGCAAACT
>JAGYLL010000031.1 GCA_018401135.1 Candidatus Moraniibacteriota bacterium
TTCGATAGAAATTGTTTTATCAAAATAAAGATGCAAAAGAGAATGAAGGTATCCTAGCTTTACAATAGGATTTTTCGTGGTACACAATTTTTATTTTTTATACAAAAATATGAATATTTTCTTACTAGTAAGTATTTAATGTAAGATTAGGGGTAGTATGTGCCGATTCTTGACAAATACTTTATAGTCTTTTATAGTATGAAGTATTCATGAACTTGGAGTGTCTTTGGTGTTCTCTTTTTAGTTTATACGGAAAACGTGTCAAAGCTGATGGCATATTTTTGGTCTCATCATAGTAATCGATAATTATTGATAAACCCGCATTTCTTTCCTTCTCTCAATTAAGAAGGTTTGGACGGGTGTGTTTTTATGCTTACCGGATACAAAGAACTTAAGGTGAAGAAATTTGTAAGTGATCGCTCATCGCTTGCGAAGCGAAAATCGTTTCAAAAGCGTATTATGGTTTCGCTTCCTAATCTTATTGAAGCGCAAACACAGTCATACAATTGGCTTTTGGAAAAAGGAATAAAAGAGCTCTTTAGCGAAGTTAATCCTATTACAGATTTTACGGAAAAGGATCTTGCTTTGGAAATAGGAGCGTACTATTTGGATCGTCCAAAATTTGACGAGCAAACAGCAAAGTCGAAAAATCTTTCCTATGAAGCCCCTTTTCGTGCCAAAGCAAAACTTACTATAAAGAAAACAGGGGAAGTTCAAGAACAAGAAATTTACTTGGGAGACTTTCCTATAATGACAGAGAGAGGAAGTTTTATTATAAATGGAGTAGAACGTGTTGTGGTAAGTCAGTTGATTCGAAGTCCTGGAGTGTTTTTTACCATGAATTACAATAAAGGAAAGAAACTTTTCGGAGCAAAAATTATTCCTAATCGTGGAGCGTGGTTAGAAATTGAAACAGATCTTGACGGTGCTATTTGGGTAAAAATTGATCGAAAACGAAAAGCTCCTGTAACAACACTTCTTCGAGCTTTTGGATATTCTTCTCACGAAGAAATCACCCAACTTTTCCAAGATGAAAAGATATACGAAGTTGATTTTGTTGGAGAAACTTTAGCACGAGACGTTTCTACAAATAGTGGAGAAGGGTATATAGAAATTTACAAGCGTTTGCGACCAGGAGATTATGCTACAGAAGAGAATGCCAAGCAAATGATTGACGCTATGTTTTTTAGTTTTGAACGATACGATTTTGGATCAGTAGGACGATATCGATTAAATCAACGTCTACAAATAGAACGTGAAGATACAGAAGAAAACAGAATTCTTTTGGTAGATGATTTGGTTGCGATTATTAAAGAGATTATGCGTCTTAATAATGATCCAGAATCACTTCCTGATGACATTGATCATCTTGGCAATAGACGAGTTCGTGGTGTGGGAGAATTGGTTCAAAACAAACTTCGTGTCGGTGTCTATCGTATGGTTAGAAATATCAAAGACCGAATGAGTACATGTGATATCAATACCGTAATGCCTGGACAACTTATCAATCCTCGTCCTGTGGCAGCTTCTATCAAAGAATTTTTTTCAAGTTCTCAGCTTTCGCAGTTTATGGACCAGATAAATCCTCTCGCTGAGTTGGAGCATAAAAGACGTCTCTCGGCTATGGGTCCCGGAGGACTTACTCGTGAACGAGCTGGATTTGAAGTTCGAGATGTACACCATTCTCATTATGGACGTATTTGTCCGGTGCAAACACCAGAAGGTCCAAATATCGGTTTGGTTGGTCATATGGCAACGTATGCTCGAATCAATGAATACGGTTTTCTTGAAACGCCTTACCTAAAGGTCAAAAAAGAAGTGACGAATGAAACTGATCTTGAAGGAAGAATATTGCGAGAAGAAATTAAGGGAGTTGGTAAGGAGGGAGAGAGTATTTCAAAAGCATTAGCAAAGAAAATAATCCCTCTTCTTAAAAAGGGGAAAGGTATACAAGTTATTCCTTTTGTTTCAGAAAATATTGAATATCTTAATGCTATCGTAGAAGATCGTCATACCATTGCCCATGCTGGAATCGAAATGGACGAAAATTATAATATTACAGGGACCATGGTAGATGCTCGAATAAATGGACATCCTGGATCAGTTTTACCCGAAAATATTGAGTATATTGATGTAAGTGCCAAACAGTGTATCTCTATTGCTACTTCACTCATTCCTTTTTTGGAACACGATGATGCTAATCGTGCTTTGATGGGTTCTAATATGCAACGTCAAGCTGTTTCTTGTATCAAACCAGATTCTCCTATGGTGGGAACAGGTATAGAAGATAAGGCGGCCGCAGACTCCGGACAAGTTGTCTTGGCAAAAGAAGAAGGTGAGATTATAGCGGTAGATGCTCGAGGAATTACGGTTCGAGAAAGTTCTTCACAAGATGGAAAAAAGAAAAAATCTTTTGAAAGACACTACCCACTTCTTTCTTTTGCAAAATCAAATGCCTTTTCAAGTATTAACCAGGTGCCACGTGTTTCTAAAGGAGATAAGGTGAAGAAAGGAGATCTCTTGGCAGATGGAGCATCAACAGATCATGGAGAACTTGCTCTTGGACAAAATATTCTCGTGGCCTTTGTTCCTTGGGAAGGGTATAATTTTGAAGATGCTATTATTCTTTCGGAACGACTACTTCAACAAGATAGATACACCTCTATTCATATAGAAGACTTTACTATAGATGTTCGTGATACCAAACTTGGACCAGAAGTAGTAACACGAGATATTCCAAATATTGGAGAAGAACGTTTGCGAAATCTTGATGAAACGGGTGTTATTCGTATCGGTGCAGAAATTTCTTCGGGAGATATTCTTATTGGAAAAATTACGCCCAAAGGTGAAGGAGACCTTACAGCAGAAGAGCGTTTATTGAGAGCTATTTTTGGAGAAAAATCAAAAGATGTCAAAGACTCTTCACTCTATCTTCCCCATGGAGAGCGTGGAAAGGTTGTAGATATAAAGATATTTTCTCGCGAACAGGGAGATAAACTTTCAAGTGGAGTTATCAAGCAAATTCAAGTTTCTGTTGCTCAACTTCGAAAAATTTCTGTTGGAGATAAACTCGCGGGACGTCATGGAAATAAAGGTGTTATTTCTCGTATAGCTCCTGTAGAAGATATGCCATTTCTTCCTGATGGATCTCCTGTTGATATGGTTCTCAATCCTTTAGGTGTTGCCAGTCGTATGAATATCGGACAAATACTTGAAACTCATCTTGGTTGGGCTGCTAAAGAACTTGGATACAAAGTAGCGACTCCAGCACTTGATGGAATATCTGAGGATCGTATCAAAGAAGAATTAAAAAAAGCAGGGTTGCCAGAAGATGGAAAGGTTCAACTTTGCGATGGAAAATCTGGACGACCTTTAGATAATAAATCTACTGTGGGAGTGATGTATGTTATGAAACTCAATCACTTAGTAGAAGATAAGCTCCATATGCGATCTATCGGGCCATACTCCCTTATTACCCAGCAACCTCTTGGAGGAAAGGCGCAGTTTGGAGGACAGAGGTTTGGAGAAATGGAAGTGTGGGCACTCGAAGGATATGGAAGTGCTCATACACTTCAAGAAATGCTTACAATAAAGTCAGATGATGTTATGGGACGTTCGAAGGCGTATGAATCGATTATTAAGGGAGAGCCTATAAAGAGTCCTAATTTACCAGCTTCATTTCACGTCCTTGTTAATGAGCTTAAAGGATTATGCTTGGATGTCGAACTTGTAGGAAATAAAGAAACTTCTTTGAAAAATTCTGAACTCGGTGAAGATGAAAAGCATAATGATCAAAATAATGCAGAAACGGAAAAAATATCAGAATAAGGGAAGCTCTATAAGCATTTAATCTTTTCTTCTAATTAACAATACGCCAACGATATGGAAAATATTACTAACGTCAATGACTTCGACAGTGTTCGTCTCAAACTGGCAAGTCCTGAAGACATAACAAATTGGTCTAGTGGTGAAATAACAAAGCCAGAAACTATCAATTATCGAACACAACGTTATGAAATGGATGGTTTGTTTTGTGAAAGAATTTTTGGTCCTTCAAAGGATTGGGAATGTTATTGTGGAAAATATAAACGTATTCGATACAAAGGGGTTGTGTGTGATAAGTGTGGAGTAGAAGTGACTCGATCTATTATTCGTCGAGAAAAAATGGGACATATCAAACTTGCTACTCCTGTTTCTCATATATGGTTTTTGCGAGGAGTTCCTTCTCGTATAGGTCTTGCTTTGGGGATTTCTTCTTCTGATGTAGAAAAAGTTATTTATTTTGCATCCTATATTGTTACACATGTTGATGATGAGGCTCGAGAACAAGCACTTTCTCAATTAGAGGGAGAATATCGTTCACGACGAAAAGAACTCAAAGCCAAAACAATCAAAGAAGATGAAAAAGAAGCTCAGACAGAGGAACTTCATACTTTGTATAAGAGAACAAAAGAAGATCTTACTGATCTTAAACCGATGAAAATTCTTAGTGAAGTTCAATACTTTAATCTTTCTACCCGATTCGGACAAGTTTTCTCTGCTGGAATTGGTGCAGAAGCCGTGAGAAGTATTTTCGAAAAGATGGATTTTTCTAAAGAAATAACCCAAATAGAATCACAACTTGAAGAAGGAAAAGATTCTATTGATAGGAAAAAAGCATTACAGAGAATTAAATTTTTCAGAGGAATGCAAAAAGCAAGTATTCGTTTGGAATGGATGTTACCAACGTTTATTCCTGTTATTCCTCCAGATCTTCGCCCTATGGTTGCTCTTGATGGAGGGAGATTTGCTACTTCTGATTTGAATGATCTCTATAGAAGAATTATCAATAGAAACAATCGATTGAGAAAATTGAAAGAGCTTGGAGCTCCTGAGGTTATTACTCGAAACGAAAAAAGAATGCTTCAAGAAGCAGTAGATGCTCTTTTTGATAATAGTGTACGAAGAGGACAAGCATCAGTCGCTGCCTCTACAGGACAAAAAAGAGCGTTGCGATCACTTGCTGATGTTTTGAAGGGAAAACAAGGACGCTTCCGTCAAAACTTACTGGGAAAGCGTGTCGACTACTCTGGACGAAGTGTTATTGTTGTCGGTCCAAAACTCAAACTGCATCAAGCGGGACTTCCTAAAAAAATGGCACTTGAGCTTTTCAAGCCGTTTATTATCAATAAACTTATTGAGAAGGAATATGCTCATAATGTAAGAACAGCTGGAAGAATAGTAGATGCAGAAGCAGAAGAAGCCTATGAAATTTTGGATGAAATCATTCCACATCACTACGTTCTTCTCAACCGAGCACCTACCCTCCACCGACTTTCTATTCAAGCATTTCAACCGGTGCTTATAGAAGGAAAAGCTATCCAAATTCATCCTATGGTATGTGCTGCTTTTAATGCTGACTTCGATGGGGATCAGATGGCAGTGCATGTTCCTCTTACTGATCAGGCTCGAAAAGAAAGTGCGGAGCTTATGCTTGCTTCACGAAATCTCCTCAAACCAGCAAGTGGTGAACCGATTGCAACTCCAACGCTTGATATGGTCTTGGGTATATATTATCTTACTCATATCAAACCGGGTGCCAAAGGAGAGGGAAGAGCTTTTTCTGGTATTCAAGAAGCTATTATGGCCTATGAAAAAGGAGTACTTGCTGTAAATGCTCTTATAAAAGTTATCGTAGGAGATGAAATGAAAGAATCTTCTGTTGGACGTCTTCGTTTTAATGAAATTCTTCCTCAAGAAATGGAATTTATTAATGAAGAAATGACGAAAAAAGAATTGAAAAAAGTCACTTCGCGAATTCTTGATCTTGTGGGACTTGATGCTGCAGCCGAATTTATCGATCGTGTGAAAAATCTTGGATTTGAAGCAGTGAGTGTTTCTGGAATTAGTTGGGGGATGGACGATCTCCATGTTCCTGAAAAGAAAGTTGGAATTATCAAAAATGCAGAAGAAAAGATTATTACAATCAACGGGCAGTATGCTATAGGTCTTCTTACTAATGAAGAGAGAAAAGTACGAACAGTTGAAACGTGGAACGAAGCAAAAAACTCTATAACCGACGCTGTTCGAGAATCTTTAGACAAAGAAGGACCTGTATATTCTATGGTATATTCGAAAGCGAGAGGTTCTGAGGCTGTTGTGGTGCAGATGACGGGAATGAAGGGTCTTGTAGCTGGTCCAACGGGAGAAACGATAGAACTCCCTATAAAAAGCTCATTCAAAGAAGGTTTCAATGTTTTGGAATATTTCATTTCTACTCACGGAGCGAGAAAGGGGACAGCAGATACCGCTCTTCGAACAGCTACAGCGGGATATCTTACAAGAAGATTGGTAGATGTTTCTCAAGATATTATCGTTCGCCAAGAGGATTGCGGTGAAGAAGAGGGAACATATCTTTATAGAGAAGATAGTGATGCGACAGGACAAGATTTCGGTGATCGTGTCGAAGGACGTATTCCATCAGAAGATGTGAAAAAACCTGGATCTAAAAAAATTCTTGCCAAGAAAGGAGAGTTAATTACAAAAGATCAGGCCAAAGAAATTACCAAAGCACAATTGGAAAAGATTAAAATTAGAACAGCTATGTCATGTCTTTCTCCTTACGGAGTATGTCAAAAATGTTATGGAAAAGACCTTGGCCGTGGGGAATTGGTAAAAATTGGTCAAGCAGTGGGAATTGTTGCTGCTCAAGCTATTGGAGAGCCAGGAACCCAACTTACTATGAGAACGTTTCACATTGGAGGTGTTGTGGGATCAGATATTACCCAGGGACTTCCTCGAGTCGAAGAAATTTTTGAGGCTCGAATTCCAAAGGGAGAGGCGATTATTGCTGAAGAAGATGGAAAGATTCGAGAAATTCTTGATGATGGAGGAAAAGCAATAAAAATTCGACTCGAAATTTCTGGAGGGAAGAAACCTGAAATAAAAGAATACGTTGTTCCTAAGGGTTCTGATATATGTGTAGAGCAGGGAGATCTTATCGGAAAGGGAAGTCCTCTTGTTGAAGGTCATATTGATCTGAAAAAACTCTACAAGATTATGGGGCAGGATGCTCTTCACCGATACATTGTTCGTGAAATTCAAGATATTTATGCTGCTCAAGGAGAGGGTGTAAATGATAAGCATATTGAGATTATGATACGACAAATGCTTTCACGTATACAGGTTACAGAATCTGGGGACACTGAGTTTGTTTCGGGAGATGTTGTTGAGCGAGATCGTTTTCTTGAAGAGAATAAAGATATGAAAGAACAAGGATTAAGACCAGCTCAAGGAGAGCGTCTTTTGATGGGCATTACCAAAGTAGCTCTCTCTACAGAATCTTTCTTGAGCGCTGCTTCTTTCCAAGAAACAGCACGTGTTCTCATCAATGCTTCTGTTACAGGAAAAGTAGATAAACTAAGGGGTCTCAAAGAAAATGTTATTATCGGTAGACTTATCCCAGCGGGAACAGGCTTTAGACAAAGATAAGACATAGTATTTACAAAAAGACTATTCGTAAGAATAGTCTTTTTTGTTTGGTTTTTACGGAGAAAGTTCTTTTCTAAAAATCTTTCAAAATATTTAGTGAGTAGTATCTTTATCAGAAGAACTTTTTTTGCCTTCGTGAGTATGTTTTTTGGGTATGAAATGAAGTGAATCAACGGGGACATCAAAAGATTTCGCGATAGATTCTTTATATTTCCAAATGTCCTCTCCCATAAAAACAACACGAGCAACACCCTTCATCATAGAAAGATGCGTGAACGTGAAATCACCAAAAGAAAAATTAATAAGAAGAGGTTTATCTGCTGTTTTGACGACACCTTTTATACGATAAAAATGTTCTTTGGGAAAAGTTTGTAAAATAAGAGAAAGCGACTCTTCTGTAAAAATTTTTTGAGGCCGTATTTCTATAATATCTACTTCATACGAGTGGTGGTCTATGAGAGCATCTTTTTCAATACGATTTTTTTCGAGAAAGAGTTTGCTATCGAGGCCAAAAATAATTTCTGGAGAAATACTTCCACGGTTTGTTTGTATTTTTGGGGTATCAAGATTTATTTCATAGAGATCGTCAAGATTGCTTTCGAGCGTTTTTTCATCAAGATCTTCGTGTTTGTTGATAAGAATAAGGTCAGTATAACGAGCCTGGATTTTGAGAGTAGGGCTTTTGTTTACATAACCTTTGAAATTCTTAGCATCAATCACGGTGATAACTCCGTCCATAAAAAGATCAGGGTGATCTCGTATTTGCCATACCACGGGAGCTGGAGTAGCCGATCCTGATGTTTCGATGATAATTCTTTGTGGATGAGAGGCAATCATTTCATCAAGAGCTGAGCTTAACTGCCCGATCATCACATGGCAGATACATCCTTGAAGCATTTCTTTTACGGTTGCCGTTCGAGATTCTTCAGCGAGTTCTGTGTCTACGGCTGTATTACCCATTTCGTTTTTGAGCCAAGCGATGGTGTAATCGGAGGGCATACTTTTGATGAGGTTGGTTATGATAGTTGTCTTTCCTGCACCAAGGTATCCAGTAAAAATGGTAACAGGAATAGTTGAATCATTTTTCTTCTTTTTCTTTTTTTGGGAAACGAGAAAAGAAGAATTTGTTTTTTGAGAAATTTCTTTTTTACGAGGAATTTGAGAAAGGAAGGGGTGATCCATAAGAGAGGAGTAGGTATTTATTATAGGTATATTTTTGAAGTATACCACATATATAATCTTTTCCGTTTTTTTACGTGGTATCTTTTATATTTTTTCCACTTCTTCACCCTCGCATAGGCAGGGATCCATTCAAGTTCCCCCTACAAAGATTCCTTTTTGATAAAGACAGAGAAGAAAGGAATGTATCTTAAGCATTGTACGCAGAAATAAAGATATGCTACAATAAAAAAAAGTAAGTAAAAAAAATAATAAAAAAAAGTGGTATGAAAAATATTTTCTCTAAAGGTGTCGTTTCCTTTCTATACTT
>JAGYLL010000032.1 GCA_018401135.1 Candidatus Moraniibacteriota bacterium
TTATGGAACATAAAATGAAAAAGATGATTGGTAAAAATATAATCAAAAGATTCTTCCTCAAAGGGCATTCGTTTTCCATCAGCCAAAGAGAAAAAAGTTTTCCCTCCATTTTCTGAAACCTCCTTAAAAGTTTTTTGAAGAGAGACTTCTCTATCAATAACAAATGCTTGAGCATTGTTGTTTATCCTTCTCAGAAAATTTTCGAATTCTCGAGCAGAATATTTCCCTAGAGATCCAACCAAAAGACATCGAGGATGTTCTTTTTCTCGCATACCTCGCACACCCTCACAGCCAAGAAGTTCGAGATATGTCGGCTCAAAAACTCCGAATGTATAACTTTGAGAAACACGTTCTTTTTCGATACTTTCAGAAGTATGAGGAAAATGATAATCATTACGAATTCTTTCATCAAAAGCTTCTTTGTCAGTAAGAATTTCTTCTGGAGGAATTCCTGTTCTCTGAGAAAGTTCTTGATAGTATACACCACTTCCCGTATGCATTTCTGTTATATCAAGAATATTATGCATTCCTTTCTCTTTGTGAGTAAAAGATGTTCTTTCAAACGACTGTTTTCCAAACATATATTTTCTTTTTTATCACCCCTTTAATATTTCTCTATCCATTCTTCTATTTCTCTCGAAGAATTCATACCCTCACTTGATCCTTTTGCTTCTGCAATATACCTCCATTTCTTACACAGATCCAACATTGCTTTTTTCATTTCAAGAAAAGACTCATCTCCCCCCTCCATTTCATTATAATGTCGAAAAAGATCAAAGAAAAGAAAACGAAGGGCTCGATTCAAATCCCTTCCATCAGAATTTTCGATATCATCACTTATCCAATGTGGATCAACATCCACTAAGCGAAGTTTTGAAGAAGTATCACTTTGTGTAGATCCAAAAACATATTGTCCTCTCCGAGTAATATCCCAAAAGAAAGGCTCTGTTTTAGAAGTTTTTTCGTCAAAAGAAGATAAAACATCGTCATAATAACAAATCAATCCTCGTATTGTTTGAGAAAGTTCTTTTTTTTCAAGGTTTATCTCTTTGCTATTAGCACAAACACGCTCTGCCAAACCAAGCACTACGGTTGTGTCTTTTTCTTTTGCGATAACATAGTGTGCATCTACACATATCCCATATTTTTCCTTCAATTCTTGAAACGTCTTTTGTGCTATCGCTACCATACCCTCCACATACTCCAAAGGAACTCTTTGACCTGAGGAAATTTCTTCTTTCGAATAGAGATATTTTTTTGTATCCAAAAAAGCATCTTCTCTAATAATACGGACAATGTCCTGTCTCTTTCCAGTCTCATCTTCCAAAGTATAAAATTTTCCCTCTCTGTCTTTCCATGGAACCTCTTTCTTCTCTCCCGAAAAAGGATGCAATGATAATGTTTCCATAGTGTTTTTTAATACTTTTACTCTCTTACCTTCTCTTTCTCATACAACCACAAAAAGATACTTTCAAAAAGAATGGTTTGTTTTATCTTTCATCATCATATGGGCATAATTGGAAATCTCTTCATAGAGAGACTGGATCGACGCTAAGCGTGAAAAGTCCCTAGCTTCAATCCAACGAAAATCACTATGTTCATTACTCAAAATAACAGTATCGTTTGAACAGTCACAAAGAAACGTAATGCCTACTTTAAACTCACCCGTATCTTTGACAAACGTAAAAACATTAAATGGAGATCCTATATGCACGACCAATCCTGTTTCTTCAAAAATTTCTCTTTGAAGTGCTTTTTGTGGCGTTTCTTCTCTATCCATACCACCACCAACTGTTTCCCACATATCAGGGAGATGATCATCTTCGGCACTTCGTTTCAAGACAAGAATCTTTCCATCTTCTCGTCGTATAATTCCTTTTACTGCTACATAATATTGCATACTGTTTTCTATATTCTTTCTTCTACCATTTAATAACATTATAATGCTTTCTCGAAAAAATAAAAGGGAATTAAAAACTTTTTATTCACGAATACGTTGACTTTTTCTTCTTCTTGCATTTGAATAGGAACGTGTCTATGGTGAATGCAACAAGTGAAAAAAGGAGAATGTGCTATGTTCGAAAATGAAAGTACTGACATCGCTATCTTCAAAGCCAAAGAAATTCTTCCACATCAAGTAGTTGAGATCATTGGCCAAGAAGAAAGAGGTAAATTTATTTTTCATCAAAAAATAGGGAATGCGATTATTACGCTTCAACGTGTTGACAATATTGGGATTAATTTCCCCTACTGGCAAAAACGAGAACAATTTGAAACCGTTAGCCCTAATGCTTTTCTTCGAGGCATGAGTCTTCTCTATTAAGCTAAAAACGAGTAGCGGACTTTTTGTCCGAAGAACAATTCAAGCGTGGTTTGGTACAAGTACCTGCCACGCTTTTTTATACCTTCATTTTTTCACAAAAATTTAATAAAAAATTTCGTCATTTCGACCGAAGTGGAGAAATCTTCTCTACACTCTTTTACAAAAAACTTCATACAAATACGGTACAAAAACTTGACGAATAGCAAATTTTTTTGTATTCTTTCTCATCCACACCAAAGGTGCGGTAAACGAAGTACTTTCAACAAACGATGAGGATCTTTCGATGGAAACTCGCAAAAGATTTTCTTTGTGTAACTGCAAAACTATTTCGTGTCGCCACGGCTACTTTCTTGACTCACAAGGGAAGAAAATGATTCCTATCCCAACCATTTCGGCTCGAGAAGGTAAAACGTGGGTCAATGTATTCATGGAAAATGGTGCTGTCACCAAAGAAGAAGCCCTTCTTCTTGAAGAAGATATCCTACTCAGCGAAATTCCCAGTGAATCTCCCCGCGATCTCACAGCAACTATTTTTAATGGGAAATCAAATGATGATGTCTGTACAATAATAAACAAAAAAACCACCATCAACGAGTCCGGTGTCCACGGGGATCAAGAACCCTGGATGTGATTCCGAACTGATCCGAAACATCGGAACAAAAACAATCCGTCCAGAACCAGCGCTCCCAAGGATATTCCGAGGGAGCACTTTTTTTATTTTGAAAGTACATCTATGTATATAAAATCACGTATCAATTCTATCTTCTTCATTGTATTTCTTTAGATTATTTTCTCTTTCTCAGAGTATTTTTTCTCTTTCATGTTTGACAAGGTTGTAAACTAAGAGTAAAAAACTTCATTGGGTGTAAAGAGTGCGAAACCGTACTCCCCATGTTCCTTGGAAGGAGAAGAAAATGTCCGAAGAAAATGAATATCAGAGATCGGTTCTGCTCAATGCAATTCATGTGGGTGGTATTGTCACCCCGAGGCTGTCATACAGCTCAAGCGCTATTTGGAGAACCCAAATGCGCATCCGTCGTATTCCTAACACGCGATTTGCCATTGCATCGGATGCCAGAATATACCGGACACAGTTATTTGAGAAGGTGGCATATCACATTGTCATCAATGGAGTGGTGGGCTATTTCCAATGGAAACCCACAATGGAGGAACCTATATGTTCAGATGCTCTGATACATCTGGACATTCTCGATCACTAGAGTCTCCAACTCCCCATGAACGATCTATCAAGCACAAAGAAAACGATTATCTCATCATGAAGCCGGAATTTCTGGATGAGAATAGTAGCACTTCGACTTCACATCGGCATTCGGGATGACTTGGGAGAGTTTGTATTTTCTTCCTGAGCCTCATCCTCTGTTTGGATGGGATGAATGGATTACCTCAAAGAAACCATTATCCGGGGGACTGAATCCGGAAGCTACGAAAGATTTCGTAGGCTTATCGAGAGATCAAACATACCCTCATAAAATAGGGGCTGACCACATCTCAGAAAAAGCTTTGCCAAAGACAACACAGTCAGAGGCGGTTTTATTTACTTGGAATGAAAGAATAAAAGAAATATAGAATAAAGTACTCATATCTCAAAAATTCTTTGACAAAGAAGGTTTTTCGTAGTATATTTCCTTGTCTGTTTGGGATAGTCCTATTCAGACGCAACCGAAGGAGTTTGTCATGTCCGAAGTCACATACGAAGGTCCGCACCTGAAACGCTGTGAATGTTTACCTCCTTGCATTATTATCTCGTGGAGAGCTGGATCATCGCATTTGCCCGATTCCACTTTTTGAACCAAGAGATGGTTCGCGAAGCCATCGAGAAGTATGGCGCTCAATGGAATGACACCATCCGTGCTCATCTCGAAGGCAATCTCGCCAGCTCCAACCTCCCGAGTTGTCTCGAGGGTATGGAATATCAGAGTCTTGACGATGCCATTGCCCATAGTGGGAGCGATTCTTTCGACACTGAGCAAGGCGCTTATGAAACCGCCAATCATCTTCGGTATCAAACCGATGAACGGCACTCCTACCGGTGATGGTCGCCATTCATTGTCAGGGACGAAAAGGATTTTCAATAAACCAATCAAAATACAACAAACCCCCAAAGATACAACGCGCCGTCTGAGGGGGTTTTAAAATACCTTTATCTATTCTTTACATTTCCATTTCTATCTCTAAAATACCTATACCCTTGCGAAAATGCTCATCTACGAAGCTCTTCCATTCCCACAAAATCCAAGTTTTTTATAAAATGCAAATAGCTTTTCTATTATAATTTGCCACAGATACGAACGTTTTGTTCGAATCAAAAATCTTTTTCCTTCTTCCCATAGACGAGTTCCAATGCCATGACCTTGATATTCTGAAGTACATAGAGCATTTTAAGAATATTTTGATGCTCTTTTTGAATAAATTTACCCACTCCCACGACATTCTCCCCCTTGAGCTACCAAAATTTTATATATATCACTTTGATTTTATATCCAACGATTTTGAAGAATTTCGGGAGTATTTCTCTTTCAAATAATTTTTCTATCCATTTCTTGGTAATGATCCAGATCTGCTTGGAGCTACTTCGCCACCTGGCCATGTATAATATATAACCTTTCCGATACGAGAGAGATCTCCTTCTTTCGCCTGCCGTACGCGTATTTCTTTTGTCATATTTTTCAGACGTATCACTTTGATTCTTTATGTTCTCCGTCTTCTTGTTTATTATCACGAGAAGTATTTTGAAATATCCAACGAAAGATCCGAGATCTAAATTGTGGCATATGCGAAGAGTATTTGACTGATGAAATATTTTCACAAGATTCATACATCGTATCTCCCATCTGACTTCGTTCTTCGCGTTCGACCTGCTTCCTCTCTCCCCTCATTTCCAGATATACCACTATCGTTATAAAAGCTGATCCCAAAACAATAGCCCCCGAGATAACTCCCGCTAAAAGTAGTGCGTCATACAAACTCATCTCTCCATAGGAAAAAATATTGGCTACGAGTATGAGAAGAAAAGGAATGGTAATTATCTTACCAAAGAACAAAAATGTTTCTTTCCACGAAAAGACGAATTGGGTTTTTTGATTCATAGTTTTTCTGATGATACAATCTTTATTCCTTCATTTTTCAATATACCACACTACTCAAAAAGTAAGGAGCGGATTTTTGTAGGATAGTCTGGGTCGGTGGAGTTCACTTGCGTATTGTCTACGAGAGCACCTTGTTTCGTTTCCTCAAAAGACTCTTGTGTTCGTATAATACGCATATCATAGAGCACTTCATCAAAATATCCAGGAAGAAGAGCTTTGTAGGTGAGAGGAAATCGAACATCGCTTATTTCTTCTACTCGTCGAGTGAGTCGATTGGTACAATTTTGGGTAAGAGTATTATAGAAAATTGGTTCTTCATAGACAGCGTTAATATCTTGGGAAAGTTTTTTGAAGAGATCTCGCACTTGCTCGGGAGAGGCAAGGGTTGGATAGATATACACACGCTCTTCTCTCGGTCCCGTTCGAACACCCAAAAGGTCATTGTCCGTACCTACAACATAGATGATTTCGAATTGTCGGAGAATTCCCAGCCATGGGGAAAATTTCTCCCCCTTCTCTCTCCGTGTTTCTAGAGACACACTCACATGTCGCCCATCAGAAAATCCAAAGCTCAGAAATATATGTGCCAATCCTTCAAATTCATCAAAATGTGATATCACCACATCCACCGTTTGCATTTGATCGAGCTGATATTCTGCATCCACATAATTGGGGTCTGCCTCAAAGGCTCCCGTCCAGTAGAAATCGCGAAGATTGTGTATCATAATGCGATCCCCTTCCAAACGTATCTGTGGGAGTTTTTCTTGTCCCAATTCCCAATCACGATCGTGCGAGGGTTTTTGACTTGCCAAAAAAATAAACAAAGAGACGATACCCACCATCCCTAGCCCAAGAAACCCAAAAAATATTTTCTTCACTCTATTTGAAAAAAAGCACTTATTCTCTTTTATTCTCTCCGACATATCTTTCGTTTTTTGATCCATAGTTTTCTCGTATGTTTTTTTGTTATTTAAGAAGGCTTTCAAACTTCTTTATACAAATCAATTGCTCTCTAACAAAGTCCCTATCATCAAGAAAATATCTCTTTTTGTTTTGAATGATATCTATTGAGAAAAATTTTTTTATTGAGCGCAATTTTCAAATGCCACAAGATGTCGATTTTTGGAAGCATTCATAAGATTTACAAAAACATTGTATATATCAGGATATTCTTTTACCGCAACGAGAAGTTCTTCTTCATACAATTTTACATTCTCTATTTCTGCGGTCACGCCTATTTGACAAGCGCCCTCTAATGTCGTCGGTGCTGAAACAGAATCTTTGGAAATTGGCTCAGGTATAGCTATTCCATATTTATCAAACAATCCTTTGAGAGAAGAAATGTGTTGCTCTTCTGCTCGAATAATCATAGAAAATGGTCGTACCATTCCCAATACTTCTATGGTCTTTTCATAGGTTGCATGTGCTTTGTATTCATCATTTATAGCTTTTATAAGAGCTTCTTTGGCTCCTTGAGAAAGTTCAGCTACAGGATATTCAAGATTATCAACACTAAGACACTCTTCCGAAGAACATTCTTTTTCAGTTGAGTTCATCATTTGTCCTTCTTGTCCCATTCCTTGTTCCCCTCCTTGTCGATTATCATTTCCTTTTTTAGAACATGCATTGCCTGATTCTCTCATAGAGCAACCTTCAGTACCCTCTTTAGAACACCTCTCTCCATTTCCTTTTTCTTGCATACGATTTTTCATTTGAAAATCTCCACTCCCTCTTTGAGAAAAATCTTCCATTCTATCAAACGAAGATGCTATATATCCGAAACCAAAAGCAAGAAAGAAGATAAATGTCCCTATCCACAAAATCTTATTTTTTACAATACTTTCCAAAACATTTCTCATACATATTATTTTATTACTTATATATCTTATATTATAGCACAAATACTCATACGCATACCTGAAGTATATTCTTTCGTTTCATGATTTATATTGTTAGGGTATATTTTTTTACTTAAAAAGACTTTTTTAGGGAGTATACTTTTGATGTCATTTTTTTGTATTTCATTGTAGGTAATGATAACAGAAGAAGTGGATATATTGAAGTTATGATAAAGAAACATTGCTGTGAAAAGTAGGTTTTTTCTCCCTTACCTAGCATCTCCCTCTCAATGAGAGAAATGGTGAGACGCTCACCCAAGTACTTTGAAAAATAATAATACTCCTTTTCCACAAAAAAACGATCCTGAGGACAGCAACAAAGACTGATCCTCCGCCGGTCCTACCGAGACGATAATGCAGGAATACCGAGTTGACCGGGTGAGGGACGGACAAGGTTTGACTAGCACCATACGTTAGCACCCAAAAAGATTACTATATTTTATAGAATAAGTCGGTCTCTGCGTGAATCAGAGGTGACCGCCTCACTGGTGTGGGAAGTGGGCTCCTCTGTAGAGGATTGTATCTGCAAACACGAATATCGTTCATCAACTTTTACGAGACCAAATGGTCTCTTTTTTCTTTTTCTTAAAACCATCTTTTTCTTCTCTTTTATTTATGGTTTTTTTGGGATAGATTTAGGAGTGTGTAGACAACATGAGATTGTA
>JAGYLL010000033.1 GCA_018401135.1 Candidatus Moraniibacteriota bacterium
GTCTTTGGGATCCGTAGATCCCTGCTAAGGCGCCGAGGGCAGCACCTCCCATGGCACCCCGTACAGCACCATCACTTCGGCGACCACCTCCTTTGGGGGAGAGAGCTGCTCCGGCAAGTGAGCCGATTAGGGCTCCTGAGAGCATGCTTCCACCGACATACCCAGCCTGTTCGGGGGTGGTGACACACCCGGACAGAAAAAAAACAGAAATCAAAATTGCAAAGAACTTAGAAAACATGATTCTTCTCCGGAAAGTAAAATTTTGGATCTTTTCGCAAGATGTCAATATAAAATTATCTTGAAAGATCATTCCTTTATACACTATTTTTGCGAAAAAGTCAAGAGTACCGAAAAAAAAGAAGGAGTATCCTCGTAGTAGCGAGAAAGAATGTCCTTGACAGCAAAAACTATATTTGATATACCTATACCATAGGTGTAGGTATAAAGAATATAAAATATAATAAGTATATATGGAAAACAAGCAAAAAATCCTCCTCTCCCTCAAAAAGGCGAAAGGGAGTATCGAGCATATTGAGAAGATGGTAGAAAGTGGGGGAGAATGTTTTGTTGTTATTCAGCAAACATTGGCAACAATAGGACTTCTTCAACGTGCAAATGAACATATGCTCGAAGAACATATTGAAAGAATTTTGAAAGAGAATCTTTCTCATACTTCACAAGAAGTGAAAAAAACTTTTCAACAAGAAATGATAAAAATTATTAGAGCTTATCGTAAATAAATGAAAATGACGTATGATGTATAAAAAAAATATACTATTCGGTTTTATTGTTCTCTTTTTTGTTACCTTGGGGTATGTCTCTTTGGCTCAGGAGAAGACTGAAGAAGAGAAGGATGAAGTTTGGGTGAATGTTCAAAAAACTGCTTTGGTCGAGCAAAAAGAATTTTCTGAATTTGGAGGTTTTGTTACTCCTCTTTTTCAAAGCGATCTCGCATCTGTTCTTAGTACGCATATAGAAGAAATATATGTCTTGCCAGGAGAATTTGTTCGCAAGGGGGATCCTCTTTTGCGACTTGATGCCACGAAAGCTACTCTGGAAAATGAGAGTGCATATGCTCAATACCAAGGACAAGATAAAGAAAATAAAAAATCAAAAGAATATTACACTTCTTTGGTTCGTGAAGCAGAAACCTTTCTTGATGAGATGAAAAAAGAAAAAGAACGTACTCAAGAAGATTCTTCGGAAAGAGAGGTGGCAGAAAAAAATGAAGCTATGGCAGAAGCTTCTCTTGAGAGTGCCAAAAAACTTCGTGCCTATGACGAACAATCACGCCAAACATCATTGCGAGTTTCAGAAATAGGACAAGAACTAACAAAAGAGTATGTTTCTGAATCAATAGTTCGAGCTCCTCGAGATGGAAAGGTAAGTACTATTTTTGTGCAAGAAGGAGATTTTGCTCCTTCGGGAAAGTCTCTTATAAGAGTTTCTTCTTTAGAAAAGAGTGTATTTATGGCGATACCGTCTTCTCAGGCACAGAAACTTTCTTTGGGGGATCAAGTAGAAATACAGACACGGGAAAAAGAGGGGAGTCTCTTTGCTTCTGTTATAAAAATCGATACTCACAATACCATACATTCTTCGAGTTATGGAATAACACTTTCTTTGCCAAAAGATGATGCGTATTACGAAGGTATGTATGTGAATGCTCTTATAGAAACAGGAGAAATTGCTTGGGGGATATTTTTGGATCGTTCAACTCTCCATTCTTTTTATGATGATCATTTTGTCTTTGTTGTATCCGAAGACGGTCGTTTAGAAAAAAAGAGTATTACTCTTCTACAAGAATACGAAAAGAGTTTTCTTGTGGGAGGGATAGAAGAAAATATTTTGGTTGTGAATGCTTCAGAAAGAGATCTTATATCAGGAATGATGGTAAAAATATATGAATAATAAGCAGAACAACTCTTTAGTAAGTAAATTTACTCGAGCATTTCTCAAAAATAAGCAACTAGGCACTCTTATTTTTTTCGGAATACTTGTTTCAGGTTTATTGGGATTTTTTGGAATGCCCAAACAATACAATCCTGAGATTACCGCTCCAGCGTTTATGGTAACGACACACTATCCTGGAGCAACTGCCCAAGAAGTGCATACCTATATAACCAAACCAATGGAGGATCGTATTCGAGAAATCCCTACTATAGATACGGTAAGCTCTTCTTCTGTTGATGGTGGGATGAGTCGTGTGCTTGTAAAATTTATTGTGGGAGAAAATGAAGAAGATGCCAAAATAACGTTGACACAAAAATTTCAAAGCATGATGTTTCTTAAGCCAGAGGGAGCAGAAGATCCTTTGATACAAGCTCTTTCTCCTGATGATGTCCCTATTGTAACTATAGCCATTGTCTCAGAGAGTCTTTCATCAGAGTCATTGAAAAAAGTAGGCTATGATGTTCAAGAAAAGCTCAGAAGAATAGAAGGTGTTTCGGGTATTGAGGTGTACGGAGGAACTTCTTCTCTTTATGAAGTTATTGTTGATATAAAAAAAGCATCATCTTTGGGAATAGGAATGAAAGATATTTATGGAGCACTTTCTTCTCATAGTGGATATATATATGCAGGAGATATTGTAGCAGAAGATACGAATATTCCTTTGAAGATAACAAGTTTTTTTCAAGATACTCAAGATATAGAAAAAATTATTCTTACCAAAGAAAAAGAAAATCCTATTTATTTGGGAGAGGTTGCTGATATTAGATTTGGTCAAACAGAACTTTCTTCGCACACATCTTTTTTGGATTCTGCAACACACGCACAAGCAAATGCTGTGTACGTAGCAATTTCCAAAAAGAAAGGAACAAATGCCATAACAGTATCGCAAGGTATTAATACTACGGTTGATAATCTTAAAGAAGAATTTTCTTCTGAGTATGTTGATATGGTTGTTGTGAGTGATGATGGAAAAATTGCTCAAGAGGAAATCTATGGACTTACGGGAAATCTCTTTACTTCCATAGGTATTGTGGCTGTAATCCTCTTTTTATTTTTAGGGTGGAGAAGTGCTTTGGTAGTGTTTACTGCTATTCCTCTTTCTTTGGCTCTTGTATTTTTAGTGGGGCATCTTTTTGATCAGACGATAAATCGTATCACGCTTTTCGCACTCATTCTTTCGCTTGGACTTTTGGTAGATAGTGCTATTGTCGTTATTGAAAATATTATTCAAAAGACTGAGGGAAAAAAATCTTTGGAAGATGAAGATATCGTTGAAGCTGTAGATGAAGTTGGTATGGGACTGTTTCTCTCTACCGTTACTACTATACTTGCTTTCGTTCCTATGGCTTTCGTGACAGGTATGATGGGTCCCTATATGGGACCAATTCCCTTTTTCGTTCCTATGGCACTTATAGCATCACTTTTTGTGGCCTATACTCTTAGCCCTATGGTATTTCGTTGGACGATTACTCGCTTTGGAAAGGGATCTTCTCGTAAACCTATAGCACACGGGATACTTGTATGGATTCAAAAAATCTATACAAGAAGTATGCGAAGAATTTTAGCATCAGCATCTTTGCGAAAAAAACTTCTTTTGGGATCTTTTGTTGCGCTTTTGGGATCTTTTCTTCTCATTGCTTTTGCTATCGTTCCTTTTCGTATGCTTCCTAAAGCTGACAAAGAGCAATTTTTTGTTTCTCTTGATATGCCAGAACATACATCTTTTAGTACAACAAAAGAAGTTTCTGATAAAGTGGCCTCTCTTGTAGCCAAGCATCCTGAAGTAATAAGCGTACAAATTTTTACAGGAACACCTGCTGTAACAGATTTCAATGGACTTTTTCAGGGGAGTTTTCTGCGATCGCAAAAATATCAATCGACACTTCGAGTAAGTTTGACTCACCCTGATACGAGAAAACCTTTTTCTCAAGATATTGTTTCAGAAATACGAAAAGATATTATGTCTCAAAGGGAATTTCTCGGCTTAGAGACAACATTTCGATTTATCGAAGATCCTCCTGGTCCTCCTGTAGAGGCGACGTTTCGATTGGGTATTGTTTCTGAAAATGAATATCTTCGTGATCAGGTAACAAGAGAGATTGGTCTTTTTACGAATACGCTTGAGGGAGTAACTGATGTGGACACTTCACTTTCTCGGCAAACAAAAGCACTTTCTTTTCACATAGACAGATCTCGCATTCAGGACGCAGGTCTTTCTGTGGCACAAGTACAAGAAGAAATGAAAGCTCTTTTTTCTGAAGCTCGTATCGTCTCTTTTCGAACTCTAGAAAAAGATGAGCAGTATTTTCCCGAACAAGAATATATTATCGTAAAAACAAGAAAGGAAGATAGAGATGAAGAAAAAGATCTCGATGCTCTTTTTGTGCAAAATAGTCGTGGTGAAAATATCCCCCTACGATCCATTCTTATTCCTGATTCAACAGAACGTGTACAAAGAATTCTTTCCGAAGATTATGCTTCTTTGGAATATATTTCTGGTGAGATGGAGGGAAGGGGAGTTATTTATGCTATGATAGATACCTTAGTATATCTTACCAAGCACTATCGAGGAGGAGAGGGAAATTTAGTTTTTGAAAAAGGCTCTCTTCTTGGTGTTTCGTATACAGATACCAAGACAGATGACCGTGTTGAAATTCGTTTTCTTGGAGAATGGGAGCTTACTTTGGAAGTTTTTCGTGATCTAGGTATAGCGTTTGGTATAGCTATTTTTGCTATATTTTTTGTTCTCGCTCTACAGTTTCGATCGTTTTTTATCCCTCTGTTTATTATGGGAACGATTCCCTTTGCTCTTATAGGTGTTCTTCCTGGTTTTGCTTTACTTTATTTGTGGAAAGGAACATTCTTTAATGCCACTTCTATGATCGGAGTTATTGCTCTTGCGGGAATTGTAGTGAATAATGCTATTATCTTTATGGAGTATTTCAATCAAGAGCGAAAAAAGAATGAAAATATTTCTGAAACTTTGATAAAAACAGGAGAAGCAAGATTAGCGCCTATTCTTCTTACTTCCCTTACGACTATATTGGGATCTTTGACTATTATTAGTGATCCTGTTTGGGAAGGTTTGGCATGGGCTATTATTTGGGGATTATCATTGAGTGTTATTTTGACACTTGTTATTTTCCCTCTTTTTCTCTTTCATCGATATGGACGGAAATAAGTATAATTAAAAAAATTTTTATGAAAAAAAATCAAATAGGGGGATATCGTTTGTCTGTGCATTTTTGGTCGGTGGAGAGAGCTGTGTTTCTTGTAGCAGGAATATTTATCGTTATCTCTCTTTGCCTGGGTATGTGGTGGAATGAGAATTTCTTTTATTTCTCTCTTTTTGTTGGGGGAATGCTTATACAATTTTCTCTTACAGGATATTGTCCTATGGCAAGTATAGTTCGGAAAATTTTTAACCTCTCTTCTCTTTCAGAAAAAGAAAAAAAATCTTAGTAAGGGAATGAGAAAGCTATTCGAGATGAGTAGTGGCATCAAACTGATCTAGACGTGTTTGTATGGACGGATGCATTTTGAGAGAAGGGTCTTTTTTAAGTATTTCTTGAGCCTCTTTTTTTGCAAAGGTGATAAGTTTGATGTTGGTAAGATTTTCCATACCGATATCAGGAAGTCCAGATTGACGTGATCCAAAAAATTCTCCAGGACCTCTCAGTTTGAGATCTTCTTCGGCTATAGCAAATCCATCATAGTGGCGTTCCAAAATATTCATTCTTCTCGTGGGTCCATCCATATCTTCTCCTGAAAAAAGAAAGCAAAACGATTGATGTTCACCTCGCCCAATTCTCCCTCGAAATTGATGAAGTTGAGAAAGGCCAAATCTTTGAGCTTCTTCGATGATCATCAAAGTTGCATTGGGAACATCTACACCAACCTCTACGACAGAGGTTGCCACAAGAATATGAATATCTCCTTGTTTGAATTTTTGCATAATTTTTTCCTTTTCTTTGGATTTCATTTTTCCATGGAGAAGTCCTAGTGTAAGGTGAGGGAAAATTTCTTCTTGTAAACGTTTATGTTCTTCGGTAGCTGCTTTTGTTCCGGCAAATGCTTCTGATTCAGAAACGAGGGGGAGAATGATATATGCTTGTCGACCTTTTTGTATTTCTTCGAGAAGAAAGTTATATATTTTTTGTCTTTCTTTGGTTTTTACCACAGAAGTTTGTATAATTTTCCTTCCTTTGGGCATAGATTGGAGGAGGGAAATATCAAGATTACCAAAAAGAGTCAAAGAGAGTGTTCGCGGAATAGGAGTTGCTGTCATTGTGAGAAGATGGGGAGTTTTTTCTGGAAGCCCATCTTCGTAATATTTGAGTTTTTTTTGTAAAGAAGCTCGTTGACGAACGCCAAAGCGATGTTGCTCGTCTACAATAACAAGAGCAAGCTGAGAAAAAAGGACATCTTCTTGTAAGATAGCGTGTGTTCCTATGATGATATGAATAAGATTATTTTTTATAGCTCGAAGCATACCATCCCTTTTTACTTCTTGCACGGTATCTCCCGCACAGGTATGGAGGAGGAGTCGATAGGATTTTGTAAATAGAGCGATAGAAAGCCCAGAGTTACCAAGTATTTTTTTGGCTGTTTCAAAATGTTGAAAAGCAAGAACTTCTGTAGGGGCAAGAATCGCTGATTGATGCCCGTTGTTTCCTGTATGGAGCATAGCAAGAAGCGCTACTGCTGTTTTTCCTGATCCTACATCTCCATTGAGAAGTCTATTCATAGGATGGGGCTTTTGCATATCATTCCAAATCGCTTCTATAGCAGAGGTTTGATCTTTGGTGAGTGTAAAAGGAAGAGAAGAAAAAAGATCTTGCGGTGACTTGGGAAAGGGAAGAGAAAGAGCACTTGTTTGTTTCCAATCTTTTTGGGCTCGTAGTGAGCGTAATTGTAAAAGGAACATATCTTCAAAAGCAAATCGTTTTTGGGCGACAAGGGCATGATCGATCGTTTTGGGAGAATGAATATCACATAAAGCTTTTTGTATGGAGGGAAGGTGATAGCGATCAAGAATTTCTTGAGGGATAAAATCACTAAGAGAGGAAAGCGTTGGAAGAATCATTTGTATTTGCCAACGAAACCATTTGGAAGTGAGTCCATACGTTTCTGGATACATACCAATTATTCTTCCTGTATGTGTTGGTGTACGAGAGGCTCTTTCAAAAGAAGGAGATCTCATTATATATTCACCACTTTCTTCTTCAATCATTCCGCTGAGTCGAACAAGAGCACCTTCTTGAAATGTTTTTTCGAGAAATTTTTGACCGAAAAAAATAACTCGCATATACCCCGTTTCATCTTCGACGATGGCTTCACTGATAAGAAGTTTTCGTTTCCATGAACGTTTGGAAGTAAAGGAACGAACCTTCCCTTCTAAAGAAGAAATCTTTCCCGGAAGGAGTTTTTCTATGGGTTGAGGAATGCCGAGATCTTCATAACGAGAAGGGAAGTGATAGAGAAGATCTTCTATGGAAAAAAGTTTAAGATTCTCAAGTCTTTTGAGT
>JAGYLL010000034.1 GCA_018401135.1 Candidatus Moraniibacteriota bacterium
TCTTCTTGATCTTGGTTTTTCTTCTGTTACTTTAGAAAAGAGTTCGTCTTCACAAGCAACACCGCAAACATCGGTTGCTTTTGAAAAAAATACTCTTTCCAAACCGTATTCTCTCGATGAAATACTCAAAGTTCTTCCTGCCACAAAAAGTACTTCTCCCCAAGAATATTCGACATCTTCTTCTGATATAACAGTTCTTATCGGCAAAGAAACACTCTCTCGTCATCGATGGGAAGAAGCATCTCTCCAAGATCTTGAAGCTATGAACGATTCTTTTTAATTTTTTTCTCTACGCTCTATGCATCTTATTATTGGACTCGGAAATCCTGGCATACAATACGAAAAAACTCGTCATAATATAGGATTTATTGTATGTGATTTTCTTGCTTCTCTATGGAATTTTCCATCCTACACCTCTGATAAAAAATTTTTTGCCGAAATTTCTTCAGAAATTCTTTATCAAAAAAAAGTTCTTCTCGTAAAGCCCCAGACCTTTATGAATCTCTCTGGTACAAGCGTTCAATCCCTCGTAGACTATTTCAAAATACCACAAGAACATATCCTTATTCTTCATGACGACAAAGATATTTCTTTTGGAGAAATACGTATTGCCACTGATTCCTCAAGTGCTGGTCATAGAGGAGTGCAACATATTTTCGACACCCTCAAAACGCAAAAATTACAAAGAATACGAATAGGAGTAGGCCCTGTTCCTGAGCACATATCTACAGAAAACTATGTCCTAGATTCATTTACCCAAGAAGAAGAAAAAAAACTTCTCCCTTTAAAGGAAGAAGTCTCTCATCTTGTCAAAAATTTTCTTCAATAGTCTTTTAGAGAACGTATTCTTTAGACAAGAACGGCAAGTTCTACAAGACGATTGGAATATCCCCATTCGTTATCATACCAAGCAACAACTTTTACAAGATTTCCCCCAACAACTTGCGTGAGAGAAAGATCAACTATAGAAGATCGACTATCTCCAATAAAATCTGAAGAAACAAGAGGTTCTGATGTGACACCGAGTATATTTCTATACTTTTCTTGAGAAGATGCTTCTATCAGAGCATTATTTACCTCTTCAACTGTAGTATCTTTTTTGAGAAGAAAGGTTATATCACTCAGTGATCCTACAAGCGAAGGAACCCTAATAGCAATTCCATCAAAAAATCCCTTAAGATCCGTAATGACCTCTGTAGTAGAAATCGCTGCTCCTGTAGTAGTTGGGACAATATTTACTCCTGCGGCTCGAGCTCTTCTGAGATCGTCATGAGGAGAGTCTTGGAGTCTCTGGTCTGCAGTATAGGAATGAACCGTTGTCATAAGGGCTTTTTCTACACCAAAGACACTATTGATAACATTAACTACAGGTCCTATGCAATTTGTCGTACAAGAAGCATTAGAAATAATATCTCCCTTAGAAAGATCCTCTTCATTTATTCCTCGCAAAACGGTAATTACTTCATCAGAACCCTTTGCTGGAGCAGAAAGTATTACCTTTTTTGCACCTGCTTTTCTGTGGAGTTGAGCTGATTCTCCTTTGACAAATCTTCCTGTGCACTCCAAAACAACATCTACAGAAAGCTCCTCCCATGGAAGTTTTGTCGGATCTGATTGAGAATACACGGGATAGTTTCTTCCGTCTACTTGTATATTATTTTCTCCAAAAGAAACTTCTCGTGTATAGATACCATATGCAGTATCATATTTGAGAAGATGAGCAAGTGTTTTAGCATCAACAAGATCATTGATAGCCACTACTTCTATATCTTTATTTTCCAGAGCAATTTTAAAAGCAGATCTCCCTATACGACCAAAACCATTAATAGCTATTTTTTTCATACGCTTTCTCTTTTAATTTTTATTTCTCTCTATTTTGAAATACCTCGAAACATCTGTATTTTTTCTTTTACCGCTTCTTTCATAGCCCCGCGAGCATTTCCCAATACTTTTCGTATATCAATTTCTATTTCCTCTGATGCTTTGAAAGTTTTCGACAAACTCTGTGCAAAAGCAACTCGTGAGCTTGTATCTACATTAAAACACGACACGCCTCGAGAAACGACTTCTTGCACACGAGAAATATCCCAATCGGACGCACCATGAATCACGAGAGGAAGAGAAACTCTTTGAACAATTTCACTCAATCGATTATAATCAGGTTCAAATCGTTCTTTCATCATTCCATGAGCATTCCCTATAGCCACTGCAAGTGTATCAATACCTGTTCTTTGCACAAAATCAATTGCTTGATCAGGATTTGTCATATACGCATCCCAAGTCTCAATATCAGAAGATACTTCACTTTTATAAGGAACAGACCCCAATTCACCCTGAACACAAGCATTTTTGGAATGACTCATTTCTACTACGTGTTTCGTGAGGGAAACATTTTCTTCGTATTCTCTCCGAGATCCATCAAACATAACCGAAGGAACTCCCATCTCCAAACATTCTTGAACAATTTCAATACTCTTTCCATGGTCAAGGTGAATACCAAAACAAACATCTGGATAGTACCACTTTGCTATATTTTCTATGGTATGAAATATTGTTTTCCCTCCAACATATTTCATGGTACTTTCGGTAAATTGGAGAATGACAGGTGTTTTTGTTTCTTGTGATGCTGTAAAAACTGCCTGTATCATTTCAATATTAATTACATTGAAAGCACCAACAGCATATCCTTCTTTTCTCGCATCATAGAGAATCTCCGAAACTTTTTTTATCATATCTATATCATACTAGTTTTTTAGTGTACCACATTACAAAATTTTTGTGAAAAATATTTTGTTGCAATTTTATATGAGTAGGGTATTCCTCTTCTAGTGCTTTTTGAACAATTTCTTTGGAAAGAGAAATTTGGCCTCCCTCTCCTATTTCTTCACCTATAATTCTTTCCGAAACAACCGATTCAATAGTATCTGCAATAAATCTTTTCAAAGATCGTGCCCCAAATGGAGCTTTGTACCCATAAGAAACAATAAGTGTCTCCATACCCGCTTCGAACAAAACATGAATTCGCTTGTTTTTCCATACATTCTCTGCGAATTCTTGAAGAAGAATTTCTGAAACTCGAAGAAGTTCTTGTTCGTTAAGAGGTGTGAAAAAAACAACACCATCAAAACGATTGAGAAATTCTACACGAAATACTCCTTCTTCTACAATTTCATCAATGACTTCTTTCTCTATAGCCTCTATCTCTCCCTGAGGAGTATTTTCAAAATATTTTTTGATTCTCGGTGCACCCGCATTGGATGTTGCGATAATAATAAGATTATTGAAACGAACTTTTGTTCCAAAAGCATCGGTAAAGAATCCCTCATCAAAAATCTGAAGAAAAATATCAAGAACCCCCTGATGTGCTTTTTCTAATTCGTCAAGTAATAAAACTCCGTAGGGATTATCCGTCACAAGTGTAGTGAGTCGTCCTGGCATATCAAGTTCACGAGACCCTATGAGTTGTTGCACAGAAGAAACTGCTTGAAATTCACTCATATCCAAACGTATCATTCGAGTATCTCCTCCGAAGTACGTTTTTGCCAAAACCTTTGCCATCTCTGTTTTTCCAACGCCGGTTGGGCCCAAGAAAAGAAATGATCCGATTGGACGCATAGAATCTGACATTCCACTTCTTGCTTTTCGAAGAGCTTTAGAAATTTTTGACACTGCTTGTCGTTGACCAATAATACGCTCAGCCATATTCTGTTCCAAATCAAGAAGATCTGTTTTTTCTCTCCCTGAAATATTTCCCAAAGGTATTCCTGTTTTCAACGTAATGTATTCATTTACTGCTCGAGAATCAATTCTCTTTTCATTATTTGGATGATTTTGCCAATACACAAGGACTTCTTTTGCAAGATCAACTGCCCTTTCAGGAAGAGGAACGCCTGCATTAAATTTTCCTGATTGTTCAGTAATATGACGAAGTGCTTTGAGAGTAAAAACGATATTCTTTGCTTCCATATCTGAAAACTCATCAAGCAAAACATCAACGGAAATCTCAGGAGAAACCTCATCTAATTCGATACGATTCATATTTTTAAGTGGTCCTCTTCCTTTTTCCATATACGAATAAAACCCCTGTGAGCTCATCGTTGCGATAAGTCGAAATGATCCTAAAGGAAGGTAGGTTTCAAGAATACTTCCTATATCTGGATTTCCATTCTTGAGAGCATTTTCGCCGACATAATATTCAAGATCATTAATAACCAAAATAACATTTCCTGCATACGCTGCTTGAGTAAATAAATATTCCAAGCTATTTACTGCACGCTTTGGGTCACTTCCACTTTGAGAAATAACACTTTCAATATCCAAAAGAAGCAATCTTTTATCTGCAAGAATCCCTCCAAAAGTTTTATCATAAATACGCTTTACCAACCAATGTACTAATGTTTTCCTTCCAGAGCCAGGGTTACCAACAATTAAAACACTATTTTGATCTCCTCGAGCAAGGGTTAATGCTAAAAGCTCCAAACTTTTTTCTTGAATGCATACACTCATAGAACGAAATTGCAAAGAAAGTATATGGAAAAAATCTTCAGTTACATTATCAAGTTGAGGAGTATACCCATATTTCCATTGTCTTCCGATAGGCGTTACACGATAAAGACTCTCTTTTGTCCAAAATTGGGAATGCTTTATATTTTCATCTGCAAGCGATACCTCCCATTCGAGAGCTTTCATAAAATTTTCCAATCGAACGTTTTTTTCTTCCAAAAAAGAAGAAAGTGCTTCTAAAGAGAGAAGGTTTTCTTGAGAAATTTCATTTCTCTCCAAATCAACCCGAGCTAAAATTCGATCAAAAATAGGAGTAGTGTAGAGGTCAAGAAGAGACATACTTGCATACAAACGCACCTGTGATTTTTTAAAACACCAAAAAGAAAAAAGAATTGTAAGTATTCCGAAGAAAAAAGCTCCTGAAAAGTAGAGAGAGACCCAAGAAAAAATACCTCCTATAACCACCATTCCTGGAGCAAAGAACCAAAAAAGGAAAAAAATGCCTCCAAAAATAATAATGCTTATTCCCCACACAAAAGCCATTCCTATAACTATAATCCTCACTATTGAACCTATAATTCTGGAAAAAATATTTTCTACGAAACGATGCAGTGTTTTTAATGGATCAAAGCCCCGCCATGTTTTAGGAGTAATATCACGATGCCAAGGCGAAAACAATGTTTTTGAAAGATCAGCTACAGAAAAAAATTCCCACGTATGAAAAAAGTAGTTTTGTCCTATAGAAACAAATCCTTGAAGAGCTTTGCCATAGTACCAAGAAATATATTTCATTGTATTTTGTTTTCTTTTTTAAATAAATCAAATAAGGTCATAGGTATAAAGAGGAATCGCCATTCTCTCCTTTCCCTCCACAACGCTTTCAAAAATCGTAATCGTATGCACCATAAGAGGAATATGTACGGAAATATCTTTAAATGTACTCACTATTTCTTCTTTTTTATTTTTTCGTATACGAGCTAGTGTTATATGTGGACGAAAACGCTTCGCTTCAAGTTGAGCAAAAGAAGAAATTTCTTTTACCAATGAAGCCCTAAGAAGAGTAAGTTCTTCGCTTTCTTCTCCTGCCAACCATATTATTTTTGGATGATCTTTATCTGGACCAACGGTTATCGTTTTCATCATTATTTCAAAAGACTCTTTACCAGCTAATGCACGAGAGACGCCCTCGCACACATCGAGAAGACGCTCATCTTCGACATACCCAAGAAATACAAGTATGCTATGACGTTCTTCTGTGGGAGTCCAGATAACAGGTGCATCTTGCCATCGATCTCTGTGACGATTGATAGCAATATGCACACGTTCATCAAGAGTAATTCCTATAAAAAGTTTTCTTCTCATATTTTTTAGTATACACGAAAATAAAAGAAAAAAAAGACTAGAAATTTAACTCATCAAATATTCCTAAAAAAATTCTAAAAAATACACAGAACATTGTTCTCTTCTCTACTCGTATCGCATAGCATTGAGAGGACTGATTTTCGTCGCTCTCTTTGCAGGATATATACCAGTAACTATACCCACAAAAAAAGAAAGGGTAATGATACTCACAACGAAAAGTATGGGAATATGAGTTACATCGATAACTTCAGCTTTCTTAGTAAAAGCAAAAGCAGAAAGAAAAACATTAAGCATTTCTCCTGCAAGAAATCCTAAAAGAAGTCCGAGTAATCCTCCCACAAAACCCATAACCATAGACTCCGTAAGAAAAAGATCTTTTACCTCAAAAGATCGCATCCCCATAGCCTTCATAAGACCTACTTCTCGTGTTCGCTCCAAAAGAGAAACGGTTAATGTATTAAACATTCCCAAAGAAGCTACGCACAAAGCAACTATACCCAATATAACAAGAACAAATCGAGCAGTAGTAAAAAGATTGTCTATCTTTTCTACCGTATCGGCAACTGAAGCGGTGTCAAATCCCTTTGCTTCGATAAGTTTTCGAACCCTTTCTAGTTGAGATTCTTGATCAAGAATAATTTTTACTTGATCGTATTCAGTAATTCCCAAAGAACGAAGGTCTTCGAAAGGAATGAAGAAGAAAGAAATTTCTTTTTCAGGTATAACACCTACTATAGTATAGTGCTCTTTCTCTGTTTCTATTTTTCCCTCTAAACCAGAAGAGCTATTTTCTCGAAAAACATACGCAAAAGAAACTTCAAAGGTTTTTCCAATAGCCTCTTCAAGAGAAAGGTTGAGAAGAGAAAGAAATGATTGACTTACTACAGCTTCTTTTTTTGCTTGCGAACTCAATCGAACTTTTGCCTGAGGCATATCAGTGTTTTCTTCTATAACCTCCAACGTCTCCCAATTGACAAGAACCTCTTCTTGAGAAGAAATTACCTGTGCCATACTTTCAATATCTGGAGCATCTCCATCTTCTTGGAATCGACTTTTCGTATTCTTTTCCAAAGAACTTTCAAAAATTTTTCCACGAATAGGTTGCTGAGCACTTTTTGCAAGATACTCTTTTGTCACTCCATAGGTGACGACATCAGTAGAAGAGCCTTCAAATTGAACTTTTCCCACAACAGAAATTAAAGGAAGTGTATTCACTATGTTTTCAATTTCAGAAAATTCATTAAGAGATTTCTCATCAAGAAAAAGGCCTCTCCCTGCCTGAGTAGTAACTTCTATTTGTTTCATTTCTTCAAGATTGGCTACTCGAGAAATAACAAGCTCTTGCACTCCATAACCAATAGAAAGAAGAAAAACAATAGATCCTATGCCTATAGCCATACCAAATACCGTCACTAAAGATCTCGTTTTTCGCATAAGAATCATTTTCACCGAAAGATCCACGAGATTTAATCGCGTTATAGTATTTTGAT
>JAGYLL010000035.1 GCA_018401135.1 Candidatus Moraniibacteriota bacterium
CTTTATTAAAGAAAATAAAGAAAAATGTTTTTCGTGGGGAATTGCCGTTAGTTCTAAAAAATGGAAAAAAGCTGTCCAAAGGAATAGAATAAAAAGAAAGATGAGAGAGGCTTTTTATCCTTTAGAAAAAAGAATAGAAAAGCATTTCGATATAGTATTTCTCTTTTGTGGACAAAGTGTGGATAAGGACATTTTATCGCTCAGAGAAGATATGGAGAAAGTATTGAGAAAAACAGATCTATTAACAAAATATTTATGAGCTCAATTTTTCATACTATTGTGTACGATCCTTTATATAATGTGCTTATAGGTCTTTATGATACTATTTCTTTTGGAGATTTTGGAATAGCTATTATTTTAACAACTATTTTTCTTAAATTTTTTCTCATTCCTCTTTCAAAAAAACAAATAGAATCTCAAAAAAGTTTACAAGAATTACAACCAAAAATAAAAGAACTCCAAACACAATATAAAGAAGATAAGGAAAAACAAGCTCGTGAGCTTATGGCTTTATATAAAAGGGAAAAGGTGAATCCTTTTGGTGGATGCTTACCCCTTATTATACAACTTATTTTTTTTATAGCTATTTATCGTGTTCTTATAGATATTTCTGGAAACGACTTTTCTGTTTCAGGAGAGCTTCTTTATTCTTTTGTTTCTAATCCGGGTCGAGTAGAAACATCCTTTCTTGGTATAGTAGATCTTACAAAACCAAGTATATTTCTTGCTATTATTACTGCGATAGCTCAATATATACAAATGAAAATGATGATGCAAAAAAGAGAGGGAGAAAAAGCCCAAGCTCTTCTCAAAGATAGTAAAAAAAAGACGTCTGAAAAAAAAGAAGAATCTTCTTTGGAAAAAGAAAAAACACCTTCTATGCAAGATTTCTCAGAAGTAATGAATAAACAAATGCTCTATCTTTTTCCTGGAATCACCTTGTTTATCGGACTTACTTTTGGAGCGGGACTTATTCTTTACTGGCTCACGTCAACACTTTTTATGATTGCACAACAGTGGTATATTATGAAGAATGCTCATAAGAGCTAATTAACTAAAAGTCATTCTATGTCAAAAGAGAAATCAATTCAAAGACTTAAAAAGTTTATAGAAAAATTTCTTCAAAAAGCTGACTTTTCAGACTGCAAAGTAGAAACTATAGTAAAAAAAGAAGCTGTTATTGTTAATATTTTTTCTGAAAAATCTGCTAATCTTCTTATTGGACAAAATGGAGAGAATCTCCGAGCTATACAGTACCTTATTCGTCTTTTAGTGCATAAAAATTTAGAAGAAGAAAAAGACCTTCCTTTTCTTGTAGATATTAACGGTTATAGACAACAAAAAGACCGTGCTATTTTTGATCTCGCTGAAGAAGTAGCTCTTCAGGCTAAACAAGAAGGAAAACCAATTTTTCTCCGCACTATGAATGCGTATGAAAGAAGATTGATACACCTACACCTTGCAGAAAGAGCTGATGTAAAAACAGAAAGTGTTGGGGAGGGAGAAGAGAGAAAGGTAGTAGTTCGTCCTGTAAGTTTTATAGAGTAAAAAATAAGAATTTTTTGTAAAAATTTTTATTGTACTCGACTTTTCTCTTTTTTGCAGAGATACGAGAAGAAGTATCTTTTGTATGTATTATTTTTATGACTATTGCAAGAAAAGTTGTTTATAATGTTTTTGTGAGCGCTTTTTCTAAAGTACTTTCAACCGTACTTGCTCTTGTTGCTATTGGTTTTATAACAAGATATCTTGGTCCAGAAGGATTTGGTAAATATACTACCGCATTGGCGTTCTTTGCCCTTTTTATGGCACTTGCTGATTTTGGACTTAACACCGTTTCTGCTCGTGAAATTTCAAAAAAAAATGCTGATGAGAAAAAAATAATAGGAAATGTTTTTACGTTACGAATAAGTATTTCTTTGATAATGATTGTTTTGGGACTTGGCATAGTTTTTTTTCTTCCTTACGAAGATGATTTAAAGGGCGCTATTCTTCTTTCTCTTTTAGCTTTTTTCTTCTCCTCTTCCTATACAGTTCTTAATGGAATTTTCCAAAAAAGACTCATTATGGATCGAGTGGCCTTGGTTGAGGTTTTAGGAAAGGCATTACAATTTGCTTTTATTATAGGAGCTATTCATTGGAATCTTGGTTTATTGGCTATTATGGGAGCTTTTGTATCTTTTATGATTTTTAACACCTCTCTTCTTTTGTGGTGGAGTCGTCGTTTTGTTCCTTTTTCTTTTCAATTTGATTTTCCCTTTTGGAAAAAATTTCTTCAGCAATCTTTTCCTTTAGGACTAGCAACAATCTTAACTTTTTTTTATTTTAAGTTTGATGCCATCCTTCTTTCTTTTTTACAAGGAACAGAAGCCGTTGGTATCTTTGGTGCGGCGTATAAAATTATAGAAAACGCCACTTTTTTTCCCGCAATGATTGCTGGTCTTATTCTTCCTCTTTTGGCAAGGCATATAGGAAATGACGCCATTGGATTTAGACGTATAGCGGATGCTATGGCAAAAACATTTCTTCTTATAGTAGTACCCCTTTTTATAGGAGGCTTTATTTTAGCCGAAGACATCATTCTTCTTATTGGCGGAGAAGCGTTTCTTGCTTCTGTGCCCGTTCTTCAAATCCTTCTCTTTTCTCTTACTTTTATGTTTTTTGGTAATTTTTTCAATACACTCCTTATTGTAGATAATAAGCAAAAACTTCTTGTGAAACTTTTGTTTGTCTGTGTTATTGTAAATCTTTCTCTCAACTTTTTTCTTATACCCACATATTCTTATATAGGTGTTGCGATAAGCTCGGCTTTTACGGAGTTTCTTGTTGTTTTTCTTACTGGTTTTGCTGTGTATAAAACTCAAAAATACTTTTTTCCTTTCGGTAAGATTTTTCGTATTTTTGTTTCAGGAATGATTATGGCTGGATGTATACTTATAATTTCTCCTTATGTGCACTTTTTTATAACCCTCCCCCTTGCTATGGGTGTATATGCAATAGCTATATTTTTAACACGAGCTGTTGAAAAAAGAGAGTGGCAAGAAATATTTTTTCGCCAAAAAGGTGTATAATATAAATAAAACTGTATGGAACAAAAAAAAGTATACATTATAATTGTTAATTATAAGGGAAAAAATTCTCTTAATGCGTGTTTACGAAGTGTTTATGCTTCTGATTATCTCGAAAAAGAAGTTGTTGTTGTAGACAATGCCTCCAAAGACGGATCTTTAGAAGAAGCAAAAAAACAATTTACACGAGCACATTTTATTATAAGTGAAAAAAACAGGGGATTTGCCTCAGGAGCAAATCTTGGAATACGATTTGCTCTAGAGAGGACAGCTGAATATATTCTTCTTCTTAATAATGACGCAAAACTAGAAAGAAAAACACTTTCAAAAATGATGCGTTTTGCTGAAAAGCTTGGACCAAGTATTGTAAGTCCAAAAATAGTATTTCCTGATGGAAAAGAATGGTTTTCTGGAGGAAAAATAAATTGGGTACGTTTTCGATCACAACATAAAGGATATAAAGCAAATAAAAAAGATCAAGAAAATACGGAATATGTTCCGGGGTGCGCTATGCTTATAGAGAAAACACTTTTTTCTACCATCGGTCTTTTTGATGAGCAATTTTTTCTTTACTATGAAGATGTTGATTTTTGTTTAAGAGCACATAAGGCAAAATTTCCTATTAAAGTGCTTTTAACAGAAAAAGTGTTTCATGAAGAAAGAAGTGAAAAAAATCAAGTAAAAAAAGTATACTATCTTGTACAATCAGGAGAAAAATTTTTCAAAAAACATGCATCAGGAGTATATCGTATTTGGTTTTATATATTTTATTTTCTCAGAAGAGTAAAAAATTATAGAGATCGAAAGAATAACCCCCACAACCCCATGATCCTCTCTGTTTCTAAAGCACTTCGAAATATTTCCTATGAATGAAAAGAAGCCTCTTTCCATTATAGTAATAAATTATAAAAGCGGAGCTTTGGTTAAACGATGTATACTTTCTTTTTCAAAACAACTTCAAAAAGAGTGTATAGAACACGAATGGATAGTGGTAAATAATAGTTCGAGTGAAAACCTTTCTGAGATTACAAAACTAGGAGCTCTTGTTCTACATTCTTCAAAAAATGAAGGTTTTGCAAAGGGGTGTAATAGAGGCGCTCAAGAGGCAAGAGGAGAAGCTATATGGTTTCTTAATCCGGATACAGAGTATAAAAAGGGTTCTATTTCATCAGCACTTTCACTCCTTTACAAAAAAAAGAGTGTCGGTGTAGTAGGCGCTCAGCTTTTTGATGAAAATGAAAAACCTCAAAAATGGGCTTTTGGAAAAACACTTACTTTTTGGGTATGGTTGGAAAATAAAATAATGCCTCATAAAAGTATAAAAAGAGAAGAAATAAAAAAAGTAGGCTGGGTAAGTGGAGCTTCTTGTATGATACAAAAAAACACATTTTTTTGTGTAGGGGGATTTGATGAAAATTACTTTATGTATTTTGAAGATATGGATTTTTGTTTGAGACTTTTCCATAAGACAGGACTATACCCCTTCCATACCACAACTCTTAGTATTTGTCATTGGGGTGGAAAAAGTTTTAAGAAGAATAAAAAAAATCAAAAAAGATGGTACTATAGCTCTATGAGAAGATATGCCCAAAAACATCTTCCTTGGTGGCAAAGATTCTTTTTTACTTTTCTTACTCGTTGCGTTGAACGCTGTATTCTTGTATGAAACATTTGTATTCCCATTCGATTTTAATGGCTTTTCTTGTTTTTTTACCTTTTCAATTTGCACTTAATATTACAGAGACTATTGATCTTGCGAGTATTCGAATACTTATTATCGGGATATTTCTCGTTTGGTTTTTATGGGCTCTTTTTTCTAAAAATCTTTCTTTTCCTCAAGCATATCTTTTTTGGACAGGCCTTACTTTTCTTTTTGTAGTAAATATTTCTTTTTTGTGGGCACAGGAAACGTCATGGGCTTTGAGAAAAATTCTTTTTATAAATAATTTTTTTCTCCTTTACCTTTGTGCGGTATGGATGTTTTTCACCAAAAAATGGACCCTAGACTTTTTTGCCAAAAGTCTTTCTTGGTCAGGCTTTCTTTCTGCTCTTTTAGCTCTTTTTCAATTCTCTCTCCCCTACTTTATGGGAATCTCACAAGCAATTGCTTTTTGGAGAGAAAAAATAGCTCCATTTTTCTTAGGAAACGTTTTTTCAGACGCGGTTACACAATATTCTAGTTGGGCAGTAAATATTGGAGGTTTGACAATTTTTCGTTCCATAGGAGCATTTCCCGATCCCCATATAGCAGCGTTTTTCTGGGAAATATGTTTTGTGTGGTCTGTTTTTTACGCCATACACCATAAATCTTTTTTGTATGGAGTGTTTTCAGGAATTATTTTTCTTGCACTTCTTTTGACTTTTTCTCGTGGGGCGTATATGGGAATTTTTTTTATAGGCTTAGGTATGCTTATTTTTAGTTATTTTTCTTATAAAAAGGCACAAACACCACTCCTTCTTGTTGGTATGAGTTTCTTGATTCTTTTTTCTTTTCTTCCTTCAAATCTTATTTGGGAAAGGGCAGTATCTTCTTTTTCTTTAGCCGATACTTCTAACCAAGGGAGACTTTTTATGTGGCATACGGCTTGGGATTTTTTACAAGAAAATCCCTGGGGAATAGGTGTGGGAAACTATGCTCTTGAAGTTTTGCCGAGTGCCGAGTACAGAGATCCTATTTATGCTCATAATCTTTATCTCGACATTATGGTTGAGGCTGGAGTAATAGCAGGAATCCTCTTTATACTCTGGATATTCCAAGGAATGTTTGTTGGGTATAAAGCCCGAAAAGAAACAGTATATGGATGGGCACTTGTTTTTTCTTTGGGTATTTTTTCTCTCCATGCCTTTTTTGATACCCCTCTCTACTCAGTACATATACTCCCTTTGTTTTTAATGGTTATAGCAGGAGCCTCTTCTTTGAGAATAAAAACATAGAACTATGCACACTCTTTTTTCATACCTTCTTTTTTTTCAAATGGCTTTTCTTTCTTGTTATTTGATTCGTTTTGAATTTTTTTTACTAAAAACAAATATACTCGATATGCTTTTGGGTATAAACATACTTTTTCTTTTCTTCTTTTTCTTTAGACATACAGTAATAACAAAAGAAAAAGTTGTTCAAAATATACAACGAAATTTTCTTCTCTATGGAGGAGTTTCCTTGTTATTTATTGGTCTTTTTATGAGTGCCTTAGTTGAAGGTATAGGCAAAACTGAATGGGGTATTATAAAAAGTTGGTTTGTTCTCCCCTTTCTTTTCTCCCTCCTCCTTTTTTCTGTGTATAGGAAAAAAAGATTTTTTTTAGAGACACTGCAATGGTACGGTATAGGAGCTCTTTGTGTGGCGCTTCTTGTTTTGGGTGGACAAATTTTTTTGGACAAAGGAGTGACGTACGACCTTCGCCTTCGGGGGTGGTTTGAATCACCAAATCACCTTGCGATGCTCATTTCTCCAGCATTTTTATTTTTTTGGATACAGTTTCGTTACAAGATATTCTTTAAAACTTCCATTTCTACCCCAAGAAACATTGTATTTGCAATAGGAATACTTTTC
>JAGYLL010000036.1 GCA_018401135.1 Candidatus Moraniibacteriota bacterium
TGTTTCTTGTTTCATACTTTTTTTATATATTATTTACTTACATTTTTAGTATATACCCTATCATTTTTCTATGCAAGATTTCTCTGACTTTGCAAAAGAGAAAAGAAAAAAATTTTCTATCCATAGCCATTTTCTCTTTCGAATCGCTCATTTTCCCTATCACTCAAAATATCTTTGACCAAAGAAAATCGTTGCTCAAAAGTCTTTCCTGAACTGCCAAAATAATTTCGAAAACAATTTCTTTGCATTATCCATTCAGCATCTTTTCGATCTTCTGAAAAAGGCTCTCTCGTTATAGCATCTCCCTCTATTGAACCCATACTAGCAAGAAACCGCAAACTTCCCGCTCCGTACACACGGTCAATGTCTTTGAGGTGTCGTATATCTCCTGTATACATACCTTTTCTATATTCAGTCCAAATCTCTTCTTGACTCCTTTTTGTCTTTTTGGCTAATTCAAAAAGAAGAAACTCCAAAACAGTACTTTCTTGCGGATAGGCGTACGAAGAAAATATCCAGTCTTTCTTTTCAGAATCGGGAAAAAGCTTTCGTAAATTTTCCTCATTATCTCTAAAGAGTTCAAAACATATTTTCTCATTGATCGCTTCATTAAGACCACGAAATTTCGTTATCGCTCCATCTGAAGAAGAAAAAAGATATCCTGAACGACGCGCGTACATTTTACCTGTTTTTCTGGAAACCATATCTTCTTCATAGGAAAGTGAATGGATATTTTCGTGAAGAAGTGTTCGTAATCGTAGCGCTCTCTGTCTTTCTGGGGAAATATTTCGTTGCACAAAATGCTCTGGCATATAGAGAGCATCTCTTTCTTTATAGTAAGCTCCCCACGTATCTCCAAACATCCTTCTATATTTTTCTTTGGGAAGAAAGTGTGTTCTTTGGAGATTTTTTTCTTTGGGAAAATTTCCAGAAAAAGATTCTTCTTGGGCAATCATTTCCCAAAGAAGAGGTTCGAATATTTCTATTTCTTTATCAGGAGGAGTTTCCCACGGTCGACGTATTAGTCCCTTTTCTCTTTCTAATGATTGCTTTTCATAAAACACTTCTTGTTCTTTGCGAGAGAGATGTGGAGCAATGATGGAATTATTCTCTTTCATCATTTTTTCAAAATTTAAAGTATCATTCGATTTCGTATACTTTCTTCAACTTCTTGAGCATCTGCTCCGTAACGAAGACGTGAGTATTCTTTGATAAGCTCCACTTGTTCTAAATTTCCCTCGCTTGGAGGATATGTCTTGATATTGAAAGGTTTTGTCACCTCATTATTGATGAGAAGTTTAGCAAAACAGTTAAAGTTATCGACATTTACGAGATCATTGGCCATAAAAATAGGTCCGAATTGCTTTTCGAGAAATTCTGCATCTTCTGGACCGACACGGAAAGAAAGTAAAGATCCCACGTTTCCAAACACTGCCTTAGATATTTCATCTGAAAGCTGTCCTATGAATTGATGGGCGATCGTAAGATTGAGACGATATTTTCGAGCTTCCGAAAGAATTTGTGAAATGGAATCTGTGGTAACATTTTGGAACTCATCAATATAGAGATGGAAATCTTTTCTCTGACTTTCTGGAATATCCACACGTGAAAGTGCCGACATAAGAATCTTTCCCACGATAATCATACCGAGAAGATAGCTATTAATTTCTCCTATTTTTCCTTTGGAAAGATTGATAAGAAGAATTTTCCCTTCATCCATAGACGTTCGGAAATCAATAGTTGATTTCTGTTGTGCTATGATAGGTCGCATCATATCATTGGAAATAAACTGGGTAAGTTTGGAAGTAATATAGGGAACAACATTGGCAAGTGCGGCCTCTCCCCCAGCCTTTTCAGCTTCTTTGATCCAAAAATTTTTCACTATAGGATTACCACATTTGGAAAGTTTAAGACGTCGAAACTGTTCATCTGCAAGGACACGGGGAACTTCCAAGAGCGTTGATCCCGTTTCCACATCTTCCATAACCAAAAGCATAGCATTTCGCATATACTGTTCAAACATCGGACCTCCTGTTTGTTTGAGATCATAGAGTTTGTCAAATATATTGATCATTTCATTGATCACAAATGTCTTCTGTTCTGGTCTATCAAATTCGAGCATATTGAGACCAAAGGGTCTTTTGGTATCCGCAGGATCGAAATGGATCACGTCTTCCAAACGATGCTCTGGAACAGCAGAAAGAATATCTTCTATAGCATCTCCATGAGGATCGATATAACAAACACCTTTTCCTGATCGAACATCTTGTTTGGTAAGTTCTTGTAAAAAGTTTGATTTTCCTACACCAGTTTGACCTATAACATAGAGATGTCTTCTTCTATCGGCATCGGTGAGTCGTATATCTGTTTTGACATTTCTATAATCATTATAGCCAAGGAGAATTCCTTCTTGAGGAATGGCTACAGGAGGTGGTGCACTTCCTGCTTTGAGCCATTTTATTTTGGGTGTTTGTGTTGTAGAAATAGGGAAATGGTACATACTTGCGATTTCTTCGACACCAAGAAGTACAGAAGTTTGTTTGCGAAATATTCTCATAATATAGTAAAAACCAAAACGCTTCACATTGGTTCGTTTTTTGATCTGAAAATAATTTATGTCTGATCGTTCAAATTGAGAAAAAGCATTTTCCATCTGAGAAAGTATTTGTGTCGCTCTCTCTTGTGAATCACTTGAAGCGAGAAGTCGAATATTTACATAAAATGCAGATTTTTTTATTTTTTGTTCTATTGCTTTTATGAGATCTTGTTCGTCTGGAGTAAGTTGAGAATGTTTTTCGAGTTCATTTTCTTTTTTCGAAGAACCAGACATAAGATCAAGAATTGCTTTTCCGATTTCTTGTCCCACTTTGAAAAACAATGACTGCTTTTTAGCATCTTTTAGACGTTTCCCCTGTTGCATTTCGTGAGCTATTCTTCTTCCTTCTTGTCTCCAACTGTCTTTGGCAGGAGAGAGAACAAGCTGAATAGCAGCGCCTTCTTCTTCATTTTTTAATTTACTTAAAGAGTTGGTTATTTCGTTAATAGGATCTACATCCATCTCTTCATACGTTCGCACAGGTAAAGAAGCAGATTCTTTGAGGGATAAGAGTGAGGATGCAACAAAACTTTTCGGTCTGAAAATAGTGTAATCTTCGATAACTTCCAAAGAAGCGTCAGGAAAAAAGCTATGTACTTGTTTTTCTATAGCATCTTTATATTTTCGAGGAAAGGAAAGGTAAAAAAATATTTCTTCGCTATCAGAAGGATTGGCAATTTCTAGAGAAAAAGTAAACGGAATGGATGATCCAAGAAAAGCTCGTTTTGTCCGAATATTTGCAAAAGATGCCAAGAGTTGTTCCATAGCACCGATTTCTTCTTTCCATCGATCATTTGGACCCTCGCCATTATTCTTGGGATTTTTTACAGGAGACATTCGAATAAGTTGCGTATGGAATTGCAAAGATTCTTCAATTTTTTTCTTCAACCCGAAAAGTCCTGAAAAAACAATAATAGCCCCGCTGATAGCAGAAGCAAGAGCGAGTCCTAAAGAAGTAAAAAGAAAAATAAGATCTATGGTTTCGGAATTCATTTTTATATGTTTTTATTTTTTATCTTTCGTACAAATCCCCTTTTCTTTTATTTTTCCACAACGATCAAACCTTCTTGTACAAGTTCATCATACAGTTTCCCCGAAAGCGTATCGTGCAATCTATCAATAGTGTACAAGTCTTCGTATTTTAAAGCTACTTCGAAAGCATAGTCCAATCCCTTTTCTTTTGCTAAAGAAACGAGTTTTGTTATCTTTCCCTCTTCCGAAGTTTCAGAGAGATCGTCAGCATCACTTTGTATAGATGCAGGATCTACAGGAGATTGTATTTGTGACGTTTTTTTGACTTTTTCCAAAAGAGAAGAGAGATCGTCTCTTTCAAAAAGAAGTTTTTCTCTTTCTGTACTTTTTTCTTTTTCTTCTGAAGATACTTCTTTATTTTCTGTGTCTTTTTTTTCGAAAACACTCTTTGTATCCAAAGGATTCTTCTCTTCTTCTATTGGTTCTAAACTATAAGGAGTGGCCATATGCTATTTTTTATCAATCAGTATCTCTAGTATCTCAAAAACAAATCATTTATGCAATTTCTTTTGTATCACTTGGATTTGAAGCATTTTTGAGATCTTTCATTAGAGAGTCAATAACCGAAAAAACAAGCTGTTCATAGTCGGGAATTTCTTGTTTAAGAAAAGTTTCCATTTCTTCTGGAGAAGCGTTTCTCTCAAGCATCTGCTCGTATTCTTTTTGTTGACTTTCATCAAAACGTTCTAATGTCTGCAAAAGAATTTCTTTGAAAACAACTTCGCCAAATTTTGCAATAATTTCATTTTGCATCTCTTGTGGAATCGTTTCGATACCAAGATGCTCAAGAATTTTCTTTTTTAATCCTTCTGAAAGTGGGGAATTTTCTTCTACCATATATATGTATATTACTTTTTATTTATATTCTCTTGTAAGAACCATACTTTGAATAATGCTTCTTCGTATATATTCATATGCACTCTCCCCTTCTTTAGGATCTGTCATTTCTTCTCGAATCAATGTTTGTATATCTTCATTTTCTCCTCCCACCTTTGCAGTCACGAATGAAGATGTTCTATTTTTTATTTTTATTCCTATAGGTGAATTACTAAAGTCTTGAGCCGTCATAGCTTTTAATTCTTCTTCTGTTGTATCGGCAACCATTTCCTGTAATCTTTTAGCTGTATTATCTATTCGTCTCCTCTCTTGAGAACTCAATCCTTTTTCATACTCTTTGTACTCTTGCAATGAAGTAATAATTTTCTCTCCAGCGTTTTTTCCTTCAAATTCAAGAAGTGCTGGCGATGGAGTTCCTTCTGGTCCTCGAATTGGAGCAGGTATCATCGGTTGATTTGATATCCTCCCCTTTCTTCGTCTATGTATTCCCCCTGCAATAAGAGCCATAGCCCCTGCCCCAGCTATCTCACCAGGACCCACGATAACTTTTTCAAGAGGAGGCTCTCTTTCAAGAGGAACTACCGGCTCTTCTGGAGTAATTGGTTCTACGGTGATAGGAGGAGCTACTTCTCCTTGTTCATCCCCTACAACAACCTCTTCTGAAATAATGGTAGCGTCTTCAGCTCCAATACGTTCGGGCTCCAAAGGTGGTATCTCTTGCTCAATAGGTGGTATTACCTCTATCTCTTTTTTGACCATATCCGTAATGCTTTCTAATCCATCTCCTGTATGTGTTGAAAGAACCGTAAATTTCCCATCCTCACCTATCACGCCAACTTCAGCAAATTTACCCATAAATTCCGCTCTAGTATTCGCACCCTCTCCCACCGTTTGAAACAAAAGTTTCCCTTCTGGTGATTGCGGATCGATCACGACACTTCCATCAGGTCTCACGGAAATTTCGATACCATACGATTGTGTATTTCCATCCAAAGTAAATAACATCTTTAATTCTCCTTTTTGTATAGCATCTCTGGCATCCACCGAAAGATCCTTATGAAAAGATCCACCTTCTGTCATTTTGGCAACATCAAAAACATAATTTCCTTGGGCATCTATACCATCACCTCCGCCACCCCAATGAAGTTTAAGCTCATTAAGATCTGCTCCTGTGATTTTTCCATCCGAACCTACTTTCAATGAGGTATTATTATCCATCCAACTTCTTCCAGAAATTTCTCGAAACATTTCTGGATGGGCCTGTATATACTCTTCGGGTGTCATCTCCACAGGAATTTCTATCGTTTTTATTTCTGGTAAGGGCTCAGGTTCTTGAGGGGGAATATCTGGAAATATACGATCTTTATCATACGCAATAGGCTCTTGAGGCTCCGGAACTATTTCAATTTTTCCTTGAGGTTCAGTCACGCCTCCATCAAGGGGACCTCCAAAATATCCCTCAACCGTATCCACAGCTGTCTGTCCAAGACAACGAGATGCCGTAGCGAGAGTCAGTGCACTCGCCAAAGCCACCGCCGTTCGAGCATGTCTATCCAATCTTCTTTTTCTAGCTCTATCAGCTTGTTTTTCAGCCGATTGCACAAGAAGTCTTGTAATATTATCTCCTCTTTGTTCAGGAGAATCACTTCCGTATTCATTTTCTCTAAAAAGCGCTCTCGCTTGCTCTGTTCTTTCTCGTTCTGCTCCTTCATAAAGTTTGTTCGCATATGACTCCAGAATACCTTTAAA
>JAGYLL010000037.1 GCA_018401135.1 Candidatus Moraniibacteriota bacterium
ATTTTTCAAATGATTCGTCATGAGAAAAAAACGTAGTTTCATTTTTTATTCTCTTTTAAAGATTTAGTACTCTATTATTGTGCTCATATAAAAAGGTTATAATTTTTCTTGCTCTTGAAAAAATACGTACTTTTGCTAGTATAGAAAAAAGATTATTTTTCGTAAAATTTTTTTTATACTATGTCTGGACACTCACATTGGGCGGGAATTAAACACAAAAAAGCTCTTACTGATGCCAAAAAAGCATCTACTTTTACCAAAATCGCCAAACTTCTTACTATTTCAGCCAAAGAAGGTGGTGGGGATCCCTCTATGAATGTTCGCCTCCGACTCCTCATAGATCAGGCACGTTCTGCTAATATGCCCAAAGATAATATTGAAAGAGCGATTAAACGTGGTACGGGGGAACTTAAAGAAGGTGGAGATATTCAAGAAGTTGTTTATGAAGGACTTCTTCCTCTTTCTTCTGGGCAAATTAATCTTATGATACTCGTTGCTACTGATAATAAAAATCGAGCGGTATCAGAAATAAAAAGTCTTCTCAAAAAATCTGGCGGACAAATGGTTCCTAATGGATCCGTAAGCTATCTTTTTGAAAATGTTGGCATTATCGAGCTTTCTCCCGATCAAACACTCTCAGATGAAGATATTGAATTAGAGGCTATTGAAGAGGGTGTTTACGATATAGAAAAAGAAGAAGTTTTTACTTTTTTTACCCAAACGAAAGATCTCAAGGCTATTGAAAAAAACTTTTTAGAAAAAAATATTCGTATAGAAAATTCAGCTCTTGGATACCGACCTATGCGAAAAATATCTCTCGACAAAGAAGATCTTGAAAAATATACCCTTCTTCTTACTCAGCTTGATGAGCAAGAAGATGTCCAAACTATTTATGACAACCTCTCCTAAGAGTATTCGTATACTTGGCATTGATCCAGGAATAGCCACTACAGGATGGGCTCTCATTGAAAATGGGAAAGAAATACAAATTATTGCCTATGGACATATAGAGACCTCACCAAAAAATAAAGATGCAGACAGACTACAAGAAATTTGCTTTGATATAGAGAAAATATGCGATATGTATCAACCCCAAGAGACAGCTATTGAGAAGCTCTTTTTTTTTAAGAACCAAAAGACTATAATACCAGTAGCGCAGTCTCGCGGTGCTCTTCTCTTGACACTTGTGCGTAAGGGAATTACTATCGCCGAGTACACACCTTTACAGATTAAACAAGCGCTTACTGGATATGGTCGTGCGGATAAAAAACAAATACAAGAAATGGTAAAGTCTATTCTCCATCTCCCCTGCATTCCTAAACCTGATGATGTTGCCGATGCTCTAGCTATAGCGATTTGTCACCTTAATAGTAGGAAAGCTCTACGCATACAATCATAAATCATTATTATTATTTTTATGGACTTTCACAATTGGATACAAAATGCTATGGAGTATGGTGTTCCCCAAGAAACCGTTCTCTACCTTCTCCTTCTTCCTTTTGTGGTGACGCTCGTTGCTCTTTTTCGACAAATTTTTGGTATTAAGGCTTTTGGTATTTATACACCAACTCTTGTCACTTTTTCTTTTCTTGTTGTCGGTGTCAAATATGGAGTAGCTATATTTCTTGCTGTAGTTATTATTGGAATACTCTCTCGTTTTCTTTTAAAAAAACTACGTCTTCTCTATCTCCCAAGAATAGCCATCACTCTCACGCTTATTTCTTTTGCTGTTTTAGCTCTCCTAATTTTTGGTGGCTCCATACAAAGAACAGGTTTTGCTGCTATCTCCATAGCCCCTATTATTATAATGATTGCTTTGGTGGAAAAAATTGTTGCCACCCAAATTGAACACGGCACGAAAGAGGCTGTTATTATTTCTCTCCAAACCCTCTTTATTTCTCTTGTAGGCTATCATCTTATGGGACTTCCCTCTTTTCAAAATCTTCTTATGACCTATCCCTGGATCGTTCTTTCTACTATTTTCATCAATATACTCGTAGGTAAGTGGACCGGCCTTCGTATAAATGAGTGGTGGAGATTTCGTACTCTTTTGAAATAAACCTATGGTTTCTCTTTTTAAAAAAAGTCGCTCTATATTAGGAATGAATGCAAGAAACTTGCACTATATTCGTCCCAATAATTTCAAAAAAGCAAGAGTTATAGCTGATAATAAACTTCTTTGTAAGAAAACTCTCAAAAAGGGAGCTCTCCCTACACCAAAACTTATAGCCACTATACGAACCCATGATGAACTTGAGCATTTTTCTTGGGAAAACCTTCCATCAACGTTTGCGCTCAAACCTAATCGTGGTTTTGGCGGAGGGGGCATAGTTGTTGTTTATGGAAAATCAAAAAAAGACACATCGACTTGGATAAAGGCAGATGGATCAAAAATTGGTATTCAAGATCTCAAAGAACATATACACAATATCCTAGATGGATCTTTTTCTCTTTCTGGAACGCCTGATGTCGCCTTTTTTGAAGAGCGTATGCGTATAAGTAAAACATTTAAACCTTATGCCTTCAAAGGAATTCCTGATATACGGCTTATTATTTATAATAATGTTCCTATAATGGCTATGCTTCGCCTCCCCACAAAAGAATCTGGGGGAAAGGCTAACCTCCAGCAAGGTGCTATTGGTGTTGGTATAGACATGGCAAGTGGGATAACAACAACAGCTATTTGTGGAAAAAAAGCAACCCCTGTTGATTATGTTCCTGGTACTCGTCTTTTTCTTTCTGGTATAAAAATTCCTTATTGGAATGATATTCTTCATTTTGCCGTAGAGGCTCAAAAACTTTCTGGGCTCGGTTTTTTGGGTGCTGATATTGCTATTGATCGTGAAAATGGTCCTATTTTTCTCGAGCTCAATGCTCGTCCAGGACTTCAAATACAAGTTGCTAATCAATCAGGTCTCAAGGAAAGACTTGCTCGAGTAGAGGGGTTAAAAATAAAAAATACAGCCCATGGTGTTCGTGTTGGCAAAAATCTCTTTGGTGGAGAAATAGAAGAAAGTTTAGAAGAAATTTCAGGGAAAAAAGTTATCGGAACAACGGAGACAATAAAGCTTATAAGTCAAAATGGTAAAGAATTAGAAGTAAAAGCAAAAATAGACACAGGTGCTTTTTCTACCTCTCTTGATAGCTCTCTTGCAAAAAAACTTGGTTATGAAAAGATATTAGAACAATTTGATAGTATCGACCAGAGCCAATATAAAATAACGAGAGGGAATTATGAATCTATCAAAAAAGATATTTTACATAAACTTAAAAAAGAAACAGCTCTTTTTAAAGATATAGCATTAATTCATTCTGCTAGCGGATCAACTCTCCGCCCCATCATTGAGCTTAACTTTATTATGGACAATACCCTCGTCACTTCAAAAGTAAATGTTGTAGATAGAAGTAATCTTCAATATCCTATTCTTATAGGAAGGAAAGATCTCAAAAAATTTCTTATTGAAATACATTAAGGTTCTGTTGCCAATCTCCGTTTTCTCCTGCAATTTTTACACTTTTACTATAAATCGATAAAAATTTGAAAATTTCGTAACGAAAGGAGATTGGCAACAGACCTATTAAAACATTCTCTTTTAGAAAGAATTTTTCTAAAACCACCTCTCTTACATTTTCAAACACAAACCTTTACAAAAACTTCTTTTCCTTGTATACTCTTTAAGCCTTTATGCTATACTTTATTATTAGAGTAATGCTTACAAATTTCTATACCTTATATATTTACAAAAGCTATTCTCATAAAAATCCTTTTTGAAAAAAATCCCCCAAAGAAGAACTTCTCGATTAAAAAACTTTCCTTGGAAAGATTTTTAGATTTTTAGTATTTTATTCTTTCTTCTACTCCTCTTTATTATTAGTTTCGTTCTTTATCTCTCAAAAGACCTCCCTCGCTGGACAGGTAAATAGTAGAATTATTCCTGAATCCACAGAATTTATGATCGAACAGGTCAAAAACTTCTTTATGAAATACATGGGGAAGAAAAAGAACCATTATTCCCTTTTTCAGACATTCCTCCTTATGTGAAATACGCAACCATTGTCCTGGAAGATCAAGATTTTTATCATCATTGGGAATTAAAATAGATTCTATCGTACGAGCCGCTTTGGACAACTTTATACAAATGGACACACAAGAGGAGCTTCTACTATAACACAACAACTCATAAAGAATTCCCTCCTTTCTTCAGAAAAAACCTATACACGAAAAATAAAAGAGGCTGTTCTTTCTTTTGAAGTTGAAAGAAAATTCTCTAAAGATGAAATTTTGGAAATGTATCTCAATGAAATCCCTTATGGATCAAATGCCTATGGAATTCAATCAGCTTCTCAGACCTTTTCAACAAAAATGCTCGCGATCTTACTTTAGACAGATCAGCTCTTTTAGCATCTCTTCCTAAAGCACCTTCAGACTTTCTCCTTTTGGTAGTCGTACAGAAGAGCTTAAGGCTCGACAAGAATGGGCGCTTACAAAAATGGCAGAGCTTGGTTATATTTCTCAAGAAGAAGCTGAAAATGCAAAGAGTATTGCTGTGTTAGAAAAAATTGACCCAAAAATAGGAAATATACAAGCACCTCACTTTGTTATGTATGTTCGTGATTATCTCGAAGAAAAATATGGCTCTGAAATGCTTGAGCAAGGAGGTCTTTCTGTAATAACCACACTTGATTGGGAAAAACAGCAACTTGCTGAGCGCGTTGTAAGAGAGGGTGCGGAAAAAAATATTTCTTCCTGGAATGCTGAAAATGCCTCTCTTGTTGCTATCGATCCAAAAACGGGACAAATTCTTTCTATGGTAGGATCAAAAGATTTTTTCAGTAAAGATATTGATGGACAAGTTAATGTGGCTATTCGCGATAGACAACCAGGATCGTCTATTAAGCCCTTTATTTATCTCACTGCTTTTACTAAGGGCTACACTCCAGAAACAATTCTTTTTGATGTAAAAACAGACTTTGAAACAGGGACAGAAAAAACTTATTCTCCTCAAAATTATAATGGCGGTTTTAGTGGTCCCGTAAAAATGAAAGAGGCACTTGCAAGATCACTTAATATTCCTGCTGTAAAAGCTCTTTATCTTGCAGGTATTAGTGAAAGTATTTCTCTTTCAAAAAGCCTTGGTATAACATCACTTAACGATCCAAAGCGTTATGGTCTTTCTCTTGTTTTGGGCGGTGGAGAAGTAAAGCTCCTTGACCATACCCATGCCTATGCAACCCTTGCTTCAGGAGGTATTCGAAAAGAGAAAACTAGCATACTTAGCATAAAAGATTCTTCAGGAAATGTTTTAGAAGAGTTTATTTCTTCTGATGGTGTTCGTGTTGTTGAAGAGGAATATGTTACCATGCTCAGTCATACTCTTTCTACCAATGAATACCGAACAGCAACCTTTGGAGAGAGAAGTTTTCTTCGTTTTGATGAATATCAAGTAGCAGTAAAAACAGGAACAACAAATGAATATCGTGATGCATGGACTATGGGCTATACTCCCACACTTGCCGTTGGTGTTTGGGTTGGAAATAATGATAACCGAGCTATGAAACTCGGTGCTGATGGAAGTGTTATTGCTGCGCCAATATGGAGAGCTTTTCTTCAAGAATCTATGCAAAATATCAATAAAGAAAAATTTCCTGAATATAATAAGGAGCTTATTAAAAGAGAAAAGGATATCCTTGATGGAAAACTTCCTATAGAAAAAGATGTAAAGGTTTGTGAAATTCCTCAGAAAAAAGATTCCTATTGCTTATCTAATAAGTATTGCGCTGGTAATCACAAAGAAGAAAAGAAAAATTTTTCAAATGCACACACTATTCTTCATTTTATTGATATTAAAGATCCTCTTGGTCAAGAACCTGAAAATCCAAAAAGGGACCCTCAATATGAAAAATGGGAAAAAGGAGTAAAAGAATACTATAAAGATGAAAAATTTATCTCTCAAGAAATTCCCAAAGAAGAATGTAAAGAAGAGGATTTTTCTCTCTATAAACCAAAAATTTCTCTTGATGTACCTTCAAGTCTTTCTCAACAAACTTTT
>JAGYLL010000038.1 GCA_018401135.1 Candidatus Moraniibacteriota bacterium
AACATGTACACCGAGATTAGATTCTTCCAAAACAACGGAGGCTCCTTTTTTTGCTAAAGCAAAAGCATTAAATCGTTGATGATTATTTGCACTATTTGCCAAAGGGATGAGAAGGGAAACTTTCTTACATGCTGCGATTTCTGCAATAGAAGTTGCTCCGGATCGACTAATAACAAGATCAGCTAAAGCAAGTGCGTCTTTCATTTGTTCAGCATCAAGAAAAGCTACGGGATGATATCCTTCACGATAAGGCTTAATCCCCTCTCGTTCTTTGGCAAGGCGCATAACCTCTTGGAGATTTTTTGTTCCCGTTTGATGAAGAATCTGTGCAAGGGGAAGCGTCTCTGCAAGTATTTCAATAATATATTCATTGATACTTTGAGATCCCTGACTTCCTCCTAGAACGAGAATCACTGGTTTTGACTCAGAAAAAGAAAATGTTTCTCGTGCTCGAGCAGGATCTCCTTGTGTAACGTCTGGACGTGCTATGTTACCTGTGAGAACCATCTTTCCCTCAAGAAAGTATTCTTTTGCAGAAGGAAATCCAATGGCTATCTTTTTTGCAAATTTTCCAAGAATTCTATTTGCTATTCCAGGTATAGCATCTGATTCATGTATGATAATGGGTATGGCATAAAAACGAGCAGCGACCACAACAGGAAAAGAAACATAGCCTCCTTTAGAAAAAACGACATCAGGCATTTCTCGTAAAATAAACATCAATGATTGAAACCAACCCCAAGAAATAAGAAGTGGAGAGAAAAAATTAGACCAAGCAAAATAACGTTTCCACTTCCCACTTGAAATAGTATAGGCCTTATCGCTTATTTCATAGAGAGGTTTTTCAAGTTCTGATCCTGATCCTATATAAATAATTCTTAATTTTTCTGATGATTTTTTCCTAAGACTTTGGATAACAGAAAGCGATGGATAAATATGTCCACCGGTCCCTCCCCCAGCAATAAGAATTCTTTTCATACAAAAAATAAAAATATAAATTTATATCAATGTGTATATCATATATATTCTTTGTACACGAAAGTATTTTATTTTTATAGTTTGCGAGCTTATATTAAGGAGTATTCCTATGGCTGCCAAAGAAAAAGCCAAAGATGTCCCTCCGTAGCTGATAAAAGGGAGGGGAATTCCTGTGAGAGGCATAATCCCTATTATCGCACTTATATTGAATATGGCTTGTATTCCTATCCACGAAGTTATTCCTATGGCAAGAAGCCTTCCAAATTCATCAGGTGCATTTTTTGCTATAGACAAACCTCTTATAACAAGAAAAATAAAAAGAGAAAGAGTGAACATTGTGCCAATAAATCCTAATTCTTCTCCAATAATAGCAAAGATAGAATCACCTACTGGCTCGGGAAGATAATTAAATTTTTGACGACTTTGTCCCAATCCAACACCAAGAAAGCTTCCCGATCCTAAAGCAATGAGCGCTTGATGTATTTGATAGCCCTTTCCTTGAAGATCATCCCCTGGATTAAGAAACGTCATAAATCGATCCCATCGATAGGACGCCATTCGTATGAGAATAAAAAAGAGAATAGATCCTAATCCTGCCATAGCAAAAATATGAGAAAGTTGAGCTCCTGCAGAAAAAAACATAATGAAAGAAATAGCAATAATAACCCCAAGCGTTCCAACATCGGGTTGTTTATAAATAAAGAATCCAATAAAAGAAAGTATAACTACAAAAGGAAAAAGACCCTCTAATACATTACCAACTTGTTTTTGATCTTTACTTGAAAGCCATGCGGCTAAATAGACAATAATGGCTAACTTGGCCATTTCAGATGGTTGAAATGTTATAAATCCTAAGTTAAGCCAACTTGTTGCACCATAGGCACTTGATCCTATGCCGGGTATAAAAACGAGGCCGAGTGCTATAAGAGATCCAATAAAACCAACTACTGACCAACGTTTCCATATATGATAATCAATTTTTGCTAGAAAAAATAAAGCAAAAAATCCTGGTAAAACTCCATAAATAAGTTGTCGTTTGAGAAAAAAATATTGGTCATCGAAACGTAAGGTAGCATACATAGCTGCTGCACTTGTTATCATAAGAAGTCCAAAAATAACAGTGAGGAGCACTGTAAAAAAAAGGTACTTATCGTAAGTGGATGGCTGTTTCATTGTTGCGGGGTATTTTTCAATCGAGCATTTGCTTTTCTCCATTTTTCAATTTCAGCGTGATTTCCCTCTAAAAGAGTTCGTGGAACATTCCAATTATGGAATATTTCTGGTTTGGTATACTGTGGGTATGAGGCATCATAAAGATCTCCCTGACTCTCTTCTTGTAAAGAATGGGGGTTCCCTAATACGCCAGGAATAAGACGAGTTATAGCATCACACACAATCATCGCTGGTAATTCTCCCCCTGTAAGAACATAGGGACCAACAGAAAGTTCTTCATCAGTAATATATTGACTAACTCGTTCATCTACACCCTCGTATCTCCCACAAATAAGTATAATCCTCTTATAATGCGAAAGTCTTAAGGCATCCTTTTGTGTAAACACCCTCCCCTTTGCTGAAAGAAGAATGCTTCTTGTAGAAATAGTCTCTTTATCAAGAATGCTTTGTACATTATCGTAGATAGGTTCAACTTTCATCACCATTCCCGCTCCCCCACCATACGGAGTATCATCAACTGTTTTATGTTTATCTTTTGTATAGTCACGAAGATTGTGTATAGTATAATAAACAAGATTTTTCTTACTTGCCCGCCCCAAAATAGAAGTTTCAAAATAAGAATGGAATATTTCAGGAAATATGCTAATAATTTCAAATTTCATAAACATAAAAATATTTCTCTCATAGTACCATCTTTTACACTATTTTCAAAATTTGAAAAGGTGCCTCTATGTATGGTATAAAAAAGATGGTCGAAAAAAATATAATTATCATAAAAAACAATATGAAAAACAATAATTTTACGCGAGTTCCTCTTTTAGAAGAAAGTGATGTTCCGGAAGAAACAAAACGTATGTTTATACAATGGAAAGAAGCTACAGGAAAAATTCCTGAATGGGCTCGTGTTATGGCACATAAGCCAAGTATTCTTAAAGAATTTTTTGATCTTTTTAAAGTAGTTATGGGACCAGGAGAAGTTGAGGAGCTTACAAAATGGCGTGTTGCTCATCAGACGTCAGTTCTTAATAAATGTGAATATTGCGTTGATGTTACGGAGCTAAAATTGAAATCTATGGGACTTGATGAAGAAAAAATCAATGATGTTCTTACAGATGATATGAGCTCTCTTTCTGATGCGGACAAAGCTGCTGTCTATTACGCACAAGAAACAACACTTAAGGCAAGTGAAGTGGAAGATAGTGTTTTTGAAAACTTAAGAAAACATTATACTGATGCACAAATAGTAGAAATTACTTCTGTTATAGGATTTTTTAACTATATAAACAGATTTAATGATGCATTAAGAGTTCTCCCTGAATAAGTAAAAGTTTTTTTTCCTACTAAAAAATCAACCTTGCTAGCAAGGTTGATTTTTTTATTCTTTATATAAGAAACTCTATGAAGAATTTTATTTTTTCGCTTCAAGTATAATTTTTACTTCTCGAATAGTACCCGCACTCCAAACTTTCATCGTAATTTCCTGTCCGATAGAAAATTCAGAAAGGAGAGTGTTTAAAGGAGATGTTTTTTCTATACGTTTTCCTTCAATCTCAAGAATGATGTCATTTTCTTTTATACCAGCCTTATCAGCAGGAGATCCAGGAACAACAGCTAATTCCATTCTACTCTCTCCTCTCAAAACAAGCGCTCCATAATCTACTTCTATATTATTCTCACGAGCAATTTCTTCATCAAGAATTACATAACGAATTCCTAGGAAAGGAACCGTGATAGTCCCCGTTGTTTTAACTTGTTCGATAATTTTTTTTACAGGATCTATAGGAAGAGCAAATCCAATATTCTCAGCATTTTGAGCTACAGCAACATTTACTCCTATAACTCTTCCGTAAATATCAAGGAGTGGTCCCCCTGAATTACCCGGATTAATTGCTGCATCTGTTTGAATAATATCATTAAGTCTTTCTGTTTGACCCATTCCTGATCCTGCCAAAATACTTCTTCCTATGCCAGAAATAATTCCTTTACTTATAGAATTTGTAAATTCTCCCAAAGAATATCCTATAGCTATTACCGTTTGGCCAGCTCTCACAGAATCATCTTGTCCCAAAGTCAAAACAGGGAAATTTTCTCCCTCTACTTGTAAAATAGCAAGATCTCTGACGGGATCAAGTGCAAGAACCTGAGCGGGATATTCTTTACCATCTTGTGTTACAACGGTATAATCTGCGTTTGAATCTTGGACGACATGTTTATTCGTAACGATCATTCCATCGGAGGTAACGAAAAATCCTGTACCACCACCAATTTGTTGCTGTCTTGGCTCTTCTTGAAAATTTTGTTCAAAATTATTTCCACCATCAAAAAAGAAGTCAAAAGGACTGTTAAAGAAACGTCGCATTTGTGTAACATCCTTTGTTATAACAATACTCACTACTCCAGGAGAAGCTTTTTCTACAACGTTTATAATAGCTTCGTCCTCGGCAACAAGCATAGGAAGATATTCTTCTTTATTTATTGACAATGGCTCTTGTTGTTCGGAGAGATTCAAAGGAATATTTTCCGAAGAAACAGTGACCATAACAAGAACAATTACGCCACCCAAAATACCAGAAAGAAGAGAAACTCCAAGAGAAATAAACAAAGAGTCTGTGTTATTATTTTTCTTCTTTCCTAATACGATTTCTTTGTGAGTTTGACTTTCTAAAACTTCGCTTTGATTAACAACTTTTTCTTTATTTTCCATACACAAAATATATATTTTTAAATTAAAAACTTCCTCTCGTCTTCACTATCTCTATTAGTACGAAAAAAGTGTGCATTTTCTTTCATTCACCCAAATCTTCTAAAGAAGGCACCTTTTTTACTTCCCCTTCTTCATAAGAAGAAAGAGCTTTTTTTTCAAAATCAAGGAGGTCTTGTCTTGAAAAAATAACCTCATTTTTCGAATCATCCCACACATAACCTTGCATAAAAATTCCTATATGTACTTTCTGTATATGCTCATCTAGCCAATCTCCGAAAGTCATCTTTTTGGTAAATATTTGACTTAAATCATAAAGCATTCCTGAGGAATCTTTTTTTGTCTCTCGTATGAAAAGAATGTGATAACCAAGATCACTCTCGATAATAGAACTTGCCTTTCCTACTTCCAAAGAAAGTATTGTTTTGGCAACTTCAGGCTCAACAATCTCTCCAAGAGAAAGCCATCCGAAGTTTCCTCCTTCTTGAGAAGTTATTCCTTCAGAATATTTTTTAGCGACTTCTTCAAAATCTCCCCCAGCATCAATCGCTTCTTTTGCTTTTTTCATCGTATCTTGTGCTTTAATATCCACCTTACTCTCTTCGCGTTTATTAAAAATTTCATAGGCACGATCTCTATAAAGAGCTGGTTCTACTACGAATGTTTTGAAATCATCTAACTCCCAATTATACAAACGCTTAAGATCGTCTTCTATCATTTTTTCATTACCAAATTCACGAATTTTTCTTTCCACATTAGCATCAACTTCTTCTGCAGTAACTCGCAAACCAGCACCAGAAACAATTCTTTTAATAACTTCTCGTTCTATAAAAATATTAATGATTTCTTTTTCTCTTATTTTAAGCCTTTTAAGACCTTCTTCTGTTGAAAAGTCAACACGAAAACCCAAGGAAGAAAAATCTTGATTGGCATAAAAGGACTCCAAGGCACGAACACTTTGATAGATTTCATTATAAGAAATAAAAGTAAAAGGAGCTATCCAGAGAGCGGGGTAGGAAATAAA
>JAGYLL010000039.1 GCA_018401135.1 Candidatus Moraniibacteriota bacterium
GGGATTGAGGGGGATTTTCCCTCCTCGTATTATTCTCTCCTTGAGGGAAAGGGAGAGAAGAGGGAAAAGAGAAAATCCTGGACCCCCACTTACGTGGGGGAAGGAAAGAAAAATAAAAAAGATTTTTGAAGTATACAATCGGTATTGAGTATAAAAATGATGAAACCCCGGAAAGCGTTGATTGCGGTGCAATCTGCTTTCCGGGGCCGTCGCTCTTTATGGGACCTCTTGGTCAAATACCTCGAGAACAGCTTTCACCTCGAGTGTGTTTTTTTGAGGGGATGATCCTTCCCCGAAAAACACCTCCCTCACGTCCGAAAGATCCGTGACGTATTCTTGTTCGCGGGTTTCGGCAGTCTCCGACCCATTCGAGAAGGGAACGTGGCCGTCCCACGCCCAACCTGCTTCGAGAACGAGTTCATGACCTCCTTGTTCGATGAGCCAGTCGAGGTCATCTATCGAACCCGTGTAATGGGCATATTGGAAAGGGAATTCTTTTTTGTGTTTCAGTGTCGACTCATCCGAAGAATGAAAGGTGAAAATTTTCACCACACCCCCCTTGGGAGGGTTCCCATCCGCATCTTTGATGAGTTTGTAGAGAGGAGCGTGCTCCTCCGAGATCACAGCGGTAATACCATTGTTTGTTGCGCTAAAAAACTTCATTCTTATTAACCCGTCGTTTATTAGACTGGCACGGGTCTCTCGTTTGTTGAAATAACTTGCGTTTGTCGTAAAATGGCTCAATGAGCTACGACGTTTAAATATAGCATATTTCTATATAATTGTCAATATCGCATAAAAGAAAAATATAGAGTATGCTAGAATAAATATTATTTGTTTATTCGTATTGTGTATGGTGATGCTTTCATCTGAAGAAATTAAACATGTTGCCCATCTTTCAAGAATCGAACTTTCTCCTCAAGAAGAAGAGATGTATCGTGAAGAAATGAGCGCTATTTTGGAATACGTACAGAAACTTGATGAACTTGATACTGATGGGGTAGAGCCAATTGGACATATCACAGGTATGATTAATAGCTATCGTGAAGATGTCTCATATGATGGTTCTGTAGAAGAAAAAGAAGCACTTATGAGTAATGTTCCTGAGGTGAAAAATAAATGGGTTCGTGTGAAGAAAGTTTTGGGTTAATAAAAGAAATATATGATACGAAAACTTCATAATGCTTTGAAAAATAGAGAAATTACAAGTGCTGAACTTGTAAAAAAAGCCTTTGATGATATCGCTGAAAAAGACGGAGAAATTCAGGCGTTTCTTTCTTTGCGAAAAGAGAAGGCTCTTCAGAGAGCACAAGAAATTGATGAGCAATTTGAAAAAGGACGAGAGATGAATATGCTCGCAGGAATTCCTTATGCCACAAAAGATAATATGTGTGTACGAGGGGAGAGGGTGACGGCTGGATCCAAAATGCTCGAAAAGTATATCGCTCCGTATTCGGCTACAGTGATAGAGAGATTGGAGGCAAGTGGTGCTGTTCTTGTGGGAAAAACCAATATGGATGAATTTGCTATGGGTTCTTCTACGGAGAAAAGTGCATACCAAAAAACGAAAAATCCACACGATACGGAACGCGTCCCTGGGGGATCTTCTGGAGGATCGGCTGCTTCGGTTGCTGGAGGAATGGTTCCTTGGTCACTCGGTTCAGATACGGGGGGATCTATCAGACAACCAGCTTCGCTTTGTGGTGTCGTGGGTCTCAAGCCAACGTATGGACGAGTATCTCGTTGGGGACTTTTGGCTATGGCATCAAGCCTTGATCAGATTGGTCCTTTCGCTACAAGTGTAGAAGATGTTGCCTGTATTCTTTCTGAAATTGCGGGAGAAGACAGTAATGATGCTACGAGCGCACAGAGCTCAGGAAAGCATTATCAAAATTTTCTCACAGGAGATATTAAAGGGAAAAAAATAGGAATTATTCAAGAATGGATTGATCACAAAGGACTTGACCCTGAAATACGAAATGTTGTAGAAAAGGCCATTGAATCTTTTAAAAAACTCGGTGCTGAAATCGAGTATGTGTCTATGCCAACATTGGAATATGCTATTCCTGCATATTACATTATCGTTCCTTCTGAAGTGAGTTCTAATATGGCTCGTTATGATGGTATCCGATTTGGCTCGGTAACGCCTGATGCCAAAACGATATTGGAAACCTATACCAAAACACGATCACAAAATCTTGGCTCAGAGGTGAAACGTCGTATTATGCTTGGCACCTATACTTTGAGTGCTGGATACTATGATGCTTATTACAAAAAAGCACAGAAGGTTCGTGCGCTCATACGCAAAGAATTTGAAAGAGCTTTTGTACAGGTAGATTTTCTTTTTGGACCGACGAGTCCAGAAGTTGCTTTTCGTTTTGGAGAGAAGAGTAAAGATCCTTTGTCTATGTACCTCTCTGATATTTATACGGTAACGGCTAATATTGCGGGAGTTCCTGCAATATCTTTTCCTATCGGAACGATTCAAAAAGATGGAGTTTCTTTGCCGGTAGGTGGACAGCTTATGGCGAAATGGTTTGATGAAGAAGGAATGCTTTGTGCTTCAGATGCCTATGAAAAATCCGTTTCTTTATAAATAAAATGTGGTATGGAAATATTTGAAATAGTATTCGGACAGGGAATTTCTTTGGCAAAAATGCTATGGAATTCTTCTTTTTTCACATTTATCAAATTTCTTCTTGCTATTTATACCCTTGTTCTTTTGGCTAATCTGATTATGCTTCTTATGCTTCGTGGTTTGGGGAAAGATATTCGAAAGGATAGATATGGAGCTGATATGCCGGTTGCTTATAAAAAAACTACTCAAAAACAATGGCTTTCTGTAGAAAGACATCTCTCTGGACATTCTTCTCAGGATTGGAAAATAGCGGTTTTGGAGGCAGATACTATTGTAGAAGGTATTTTGAGTAAAGTAGGATTTACTGGAGAAAATTTTCGTGAACGTGTAGAAAGTGTGCATCCTGATAGTCTCGAAAAGAGAGAAGAACTTTTGCGAGCACATAGCGTTCGTAATGACATCATTAAAGATTCTACTTATGTATTGGAAAAGAAAGATGCTCAAGAAATAGTTCAGATATATGAAGAATTTTTGAAAGATTGGGATGCTTTGTGAAAAATATATGGAAGTTATTGGTATACAAACGCGGATAATGCAACCACCTAAAGATGACATCTATGCACTTTTTGATGAAAGTGTTGAGGAGATGCGTGAGAAAGATGTGCTTATCGTTTCTTCTAAAATAATGGCTATACATCAAGGAAGGTGTATTTCTGTTTCAGAAATAGATAAAGAAGATCTTGTAAACCAAGAAGCAGAAAAAATATTTTCCTATTATAATGAAGCGTGTGGGAGAAATTTTCGTTTGACGCTTAAGGGAAATACGTTAGTAAGCTCTGCGGGAATAGATGAATCCAATGGCAATGAGTATTATATTCTTTGGCCTGAGAACCCTGTCAAACTCTGCAAAGAAATTCGTGCTTACTTTGTACAACGATTTTCTTTGAAAAATTTTGCAGTTATTTGTGTCGATAGTCATTCTGTCCCTCTTCGATATGGAGCAGTAGGAATTTCGATTGGATACTACGGCATGCATCCATTGAAAAAATATGCTGGAACCAGAGATCTTTTCGACAGAGCTTTTGTGTGTGAAACTTCAAATAAGGTGGATATGCTTGCTGGAGCGGGAACGCTTGTTATGGGGGAGGGGAAAGAACAATGTCCCTTGTCCATTATTCGAGGAGGAGGTGATATAGAGTTTGTCAATAAAGACACTTCGAAAGAACTTTTTGTTCCTTTGGAAGAGGATATACACAAACCTCTGTTTGAAATCTTCCCCTAAATATTTTTTGTTTGACGAGTTGGAGAAGAGATGCTATGGTAAAAAGCGTTCGAGAAGAATTTTTATTGCGGGGTGGAGCAGTCAGGCAGCTCGGATGGCTCATAACCATCAGGTCGTAGGTTCGAATCCTACCCCCGCAACATGCAAAGATGGTATGTGTACATTTTACAAACAAAAAACGGGAAACGTTACATCGGACTTTCTTGTGATGCTGATAGAAGATTAGACGAGCATAATAAAGGTCTATCTCTCTTCACAAAACGTTATGTGCATTGGAAGCGTATCTATTTGCAAGAGTTTGAGACGTATACAGAAGCTCGTAAACGAGAGTTATATCTCAAAAAGCAAAAAGGTGGGAATGGATTAAAAAAAATCTTGGAAAATACCAAGAACCATAACGAAGAATATGGCTCATAATCCCGCCAAGGCGGGATCGTAGGTTCGAATCCTACCCCCGCAACATAATAATAGGTGCGAATCATGGCAGGGTAGCTCAGTTGGTTAGAGCACAGGACTCATAAGCCTGGGGTCGTGAGTTCGAATCTCACCCCTGCTACGATGAAAATATATCAACCAAAAAGAAGATTATATAGAAAAGTACTTTTACAGAAAAAAAAGTGCTTTTTTTGTGACGAAAAAATTATACACGATCAAGAATGCACAGTGTTTTCTTTTGTGCATTGGATGGTTCTTGTCAATAAGTATCCCTATATGGATGGGAATGTTATGATTGTTTCAAAGCAACACAGAATTTCTCTTTCTGAATTGTCTTTGAAAGAATGGGAAGAGTTTCCAAAAGTATTGCTTTCGGTAAAAGAAATTCTTGCGAAAAAATTTTCTACAGAGTCTTTTAATATAGGTATTAATATAGGGGAAGAGTCGGGGAGATCCATTGAGCATATTCATTGGCAAGTCATACCAAGGAAAAAAAAGAGTCATACAGTGGTGAGTGTTTTGGCTGATATTCAGGTAATAACCGTCTCGCCAAAGGAGCTTCAAGAGATGCTTTCCAAAAAGAAAACCCCAAAGAAAAGGGGTTTGTGAAGTTGGTGTATATCGTTATCATAAGGATTCTCCTTGATAACGATTGAGAATTCTTTGTATTATTTTTGTCGTTGACGGTTTTTTCGAAGGCGCTACATAGACAACACGGATGCCTTTCTGTGTTAATTCTTCTGAGTACTCGTCAAGGCGAGTATCAGAAGTTGCAAAAATATCAGGCTTGAGTGTGTCAAGTATCCTTACCGTTGGTGGAGGAAGGAGTCTTTCTGGATCCGGCGCCACGAAAGCATAGTCTACGTCTAGCAGAGATGCTAGAACGCGAACCCTGTCTTTTTGCTGTATAATAGGACGAGAAATTCCTTTTCTTTCTCGAATTCTCTTGTCCGATGATGTTGCAACGACAAGGATATCTCCATAGCTTTTGCATTTCTGGAGAAAGAGGATGTGTCCTAGATGTAAAAGATCATAGCATCCTCCCACGAGAACAAGAATTTCTTTTTTGTGATTTTCTCGTATAAGAGAAAGGTCTTGATAGTGAATGAGCATTGTCAATCTCCTTTTTGTATTTGAATTTGATAATAATGTATAAAGAAATAAAAAGTCAAATAAAAA